>JAIKXV010000084.1 GCA_024683935.1 Lachnospiraceae bacterium
CTTTTATCCCGGATCAGCTTCTTCAAGCATCCGGAAAGGATAGTCGTATCTCCGCCCTTTCTGTACAGGGTTTCCTCTATTTCGCTTAATCGTATGGATGACGGAACTATATCCAGATCCTCGTAGGGGCTGTTAACTATCAGCTCCCGCACATCCCTGCCGTCCGCCAGCATATGGTATATGTTGCTCTCTCCCGCGTCATAGCTCATTACTCTGTCTTCATCCAAAAAGGAAACAGACAGGTTCATCTGCATGTCGCAGTCAAGAACCAGAACCTTATTTCCTCTTTCTGCGAGACAGTAAGCCACGTTGGAGCAGGTGGTGGTCTTTCCGGATCCGCCCTTATTATTTGCAAAACTGATTACTCTGGTGTCCATCTCTGATATTTTATAATAAAATGATGCCAGTGTCCATCGTCCAATCCCGTCAGAACCCCTGCCAAACGTCTGAACAAAAATCCGGTATTTATGCTTTAATCAGCGTATTACGGCAGACCCGCCATTAGTTGTGCACGACATAATATTATGATATCATCAGCGTAATACTTCTGACAGCAAAGGAGCTGAATCGCCATGGAAGAAAAGAGAAAACTCGTTAAAAAGGCAGGAATGCAGATAAGCGTGTACATGGGCATCACAATGAGTTTCTTCCTGTCGCTGATGGAGAATATAATCTCGGGGCATTTTACCCTCGTACTCTTCCTTGCAACCTTTGGTGCCAGCACCGCCCTTAGTCTGCTCATCGGCTTTTTCGTTCCGATGGGACCGATAACCGCAGCAGTTACCGGAAAGATGAAGCCCGGCAGCATAGGCGGAAAGATCCTTTCCGCTCTGATATCCGACCTTATCTATACTCCGGCACTTACTCTTGCAATGATAGCGCTGGTCCGTCTCATGGTACCGTCCCACGCGCTGTACATACTGCCCCCTTTCCCGGTGATGTTTATCGGATCCCTCATCCCGGCTATGATAGTGGGCTTTGTCCTGATAATGATCTTTATGCCCGTTTTCCAGAAAATGGTCTTTAAGAAGTTGGGTCTAAACTATCCTCCGGGACGGCAGGCTCCGGAAGAATGATCTTCACCCTCTCTATGCGGTTTTTCCCGGTACTGATAACCTCAAAGCGGGTGCCGTTTATCTCGCACTCTTCACCGGCGCTCGGCAGATGATCGAGCTTTTCTATCACGAGACCTCCGAGGGAATCATAGTCTTCGGAATCGAAGTCCGTACCCAGAGCGTCATTTAAGTCATCAAGCTTAACTCCCGCATCCACGTCGAATTCCCTGTCGTGCTTGTCTATACGCCGGATCAGATCTATCTCATCCTCATCATATTCGTCCCTTATCTCACCAACTATCTCCTCTAAGAGATCCTCCATGGTGATGATGCCCTCTGCAGCACCGTATTCATTTAATACTATGGCCATGGTAATCGAGTTCTTCTTCATATCCATGAGGAGCTCGTTGGTTCTCTTCATTTCATAGGTGTACCAGGCGTCTCTCATGACATCCCTTATGCGGAAGCTGTCCTTATCGGCAAAAAAGACGTCCTTCATATTAAGAATACCTACTATATTATCCGTATCCTCGGCATAGACCGGCAGTCTGGAGTACAGCCCTTCCGCAAACTTCGCGGAAACATCCTGCAGGGATGCATTAATATTGATAAGACTCACATCTATACGCGGGATCATTATGTCCCTGGCTCTGCTGTCCCCGAAATCCACCACGTTATTTATTATCTTCTTCTCGGATTTTTCTATGACGCCGTCTTCGTGGCTCACGTCCACAAAGGTCCTGAGTTCACTCTCGGTAAGGGCGTCGTTCTTTGCCATGAGATCTATGCCGAAAAGCTTCAGCACGAAGGAAGCCAGGAGATTTATCACAAATATCACCGGGGTAAAGAGCCACATCAGGGCACAGATTATCCCCGACACAAAGAGCGCGATCGGCTCCGGATAGGCTGCCGCCACGCTTTTCGGTGTGATCTCTCCGAAGATAAGGATTATCAGCGTCATGATCGCAGTCATTATACCGACGCTTAAGTTTATCCTGATGGCAATGACTGTCGCGAGGGCAGACGCTGCCATATTCACGATGTTATTTCCTATGAGAACCGCCGACAGCATCTTGACGGAATCCTCATGGATCTTTAACAGCCGGTTAACCCTGGCGTCCTTATTCTCTATGGATCTCAGTTTTATCTTGTTTATGCCCGTGAGCGCCGTCTCCGAGCCCGAAAAAAAGGCTGACAGCAGTATAAGGATCACAAGGCTTACCCACTGAATGATATTTCCCAAAAAATCCTCCCTGATAATCTGCCGGGGTTTAATCTATCCTTCCGGCTCCGTCTGCGGCATCGGCGATATAGATCTCACAGTCCTTGCCGCTTCTCTTCCTGTAGACTTCAGAAATCGTTTTCTTGAAGTCCTCGAGCGCTTCTTCCTTTACTATGGATACCGTACATCCTCCAAATCCTCCGCCTGTCATTCTGGATCCGATGCAGCCGTCCAGCTTCCAGGCCTCCTCTGCGAGGATATCCAGTTCCTCACAGGACACCTCATAATCATCCCTGAGGGAAATGTGGGATGCTTTCATCAGTTCTCCGAAGGTTGACAGATCTCCCTTTTTCAAGGCATCCACAGCTTTTATGGTACGTATATTCTCCAGGACAGCATGGCGGGCGCGCCTCTTACAGGTCTCATCCCTTATTGCGTCCTTTACTTCCTCATATTCTTCTTCGCTCAGATCCCCAAGGGTCTTCATATTCTTTACTGCCTGAATGTCCTTAAGGGCGTTCTCACAGTCGCGGCGCCGGTCGTTATAGGCGCTTCCTGCAAGGGAATGCTTTACGCAGCTGTTTATGATGACTATCTTCTCATTTTTGAGATTCAGCGGCACATAATCGTATTCGAGAGTGGCCGTATCGAGGAAAATCGCATGATCCTTCTTTCCCATGGCTGAGGCAAACTGGTCCATTATTCCGCAGTTCATGCCGTTATACTTATTCTCCGAATACTGTCCCACAAGAGCACAGTCCACCAGGGAAATCTCCGGCAGATACAGATCCCGGCAGATCACGGCACAGAGCTCCTCGATGGAAGCGGAAGCCGAAAGGCCGCTTCCCGCAGGAAGATCCGCCTTCATGACCATATCAAAGCCCGAGGGGATCGTATGTCCCTTCTCTTCAAGGGCCCAGATCACTCCCAGCTGATAATCATACCAGAGCCCGTTATCATTGGGCTTCAGATCCCTTATGGATCTTTCCTGTACTCCGTCACCGGGGTAGGTCATATTAAACCATCGTATCCTGTCGTCGTCCCTCTTCCTTGCAACGGCATAATTACCCATTGTAAGGGCGCAGGGAAAGACATGTCCTCCGTTATAATCCGTGTGTTCTCCTATGAGATTCACCCTTCCGGGTGCGAAATAGGTCCTTATATCCCCCTCAGAACCGAATCTTTCCGTAAATTCCTTTTTCAAATCTTCGACTATTCCCATATTTTGTGCCTGAAACTCCTTTCATCATCCTGCATAAAACTTACAACATTATATCAGAGGACTCTGCTGTTTACTATATCGGTGAACCGACAAAATTTGTCAGCATGTGAACCTTTAGTGTATATGACACTATTCCCTGTTAAAGCCGCTTTTATTCTTTATAATGCTCTTGTGATCTATTTGAAAAGGCTAAAAGAATTAAGACAGGATAAGCTCCTCAAACAGAAAGACATCGCCGATCAGATCTTCGTGAGCCAGAGAACCTACTCCGACTATGAGACCGGCCGTGTCCGTATGCCCGTGGAAAGCATGGTGAGGCTTGCCAGGTATTATGATGTTTCTGTCGACTATATTTCCGGGGCCAGCAACATCAAAACCCCTTTTCCTTCTGAATAAGATCATTGATCTTTTTTATCATTTCCCCGTAATTCCCCTCTTCATGAGGAAAAGTACAGTCCACACAGGACTTTATTTTTTTTCCTCCCTTTTCTACATAATGATATGTTCCGGGGCAGTCTTTCATAAAGTACAAAGGACAATAACAGAAAAGACAGTTGACTCCGCCTTTGTCACCCATTTCATGACAGGGATAAAACTTGCATTCCCGATTTTCAAAATATTTAAAAGTATTCATGATTATGGTATAATCTTACACTAAAAAGAAATGATTTTACAGTAAGGAATCCTTCAAATGTCCGATTATGTAATTACCTGCAGTTCCACCGTGGATCTGTCGGTAGAAAGACTCGAGAAACGCAATATCAAATGGGCTCCCTTCCATTTCCAGATGGACGGAATCGATTATCATGATGATTACGGCCGGAGCATGGACTTAAACGAGTTTTACCGCAGGGAAAGAGCGGGGGCCACTCCCACCACTTCCCAGGTAAGTGTCGGTGAATACTTAGATATGTGGAAACCTCTCCTGGAGGAAGGGCACGATATATTTCACGCTGCTCTGTCTTCCGGCATTTCCGGCACCTATAATTCCGCATGCATAGCGGCAGAGGATATACGTTCCCTTTACCCCGACAGAAAGATCCATGTCATGGATTCCCTCTGTGCTTCCGCAGGCTTTGGCATCTTCGTGGAAGAGCTGGCAGACAGACGGGATGAAGGAATGAGCTTTGATGAACTGAAGGTATACGCTGAAGAGATCAAGCTTAATGTGAATCACTGGTTCTTTACCAGCGATCTCAGCTGCCTGATCCGGGGCGGCAGGGTTTCCCCTGCGGCGGGAGCGGTTGCCAACATCCTTAACATCTGTCCCCTTTTCAAGGTAAACAGCGAAGGAAAGCTGGTATCGGTCAGCAAGGTACGCACGAAGAAAAAGGTGTATCAGGAGATCGTAAAGGTCATGAGCATCCACGCGGAAAACGGGGATGACTATAACGGGAGATGCTATATCTCCTATTCCGACTGCGAAGAAGACGCGAACGAAGTAAAAAAGAAGATAGAAGCCACCTTCCCCGCTTTAAGGGACAAGGTGGAGCTTTTCAGGATAGGAACCACCATCGGATCCCATACCGGACCCGCTACTGTTGCGCTGTTTTTCATGGGAGATGAAAGAACCGTATGAAATTTACCCGGCTCGGAAAAAATGAAATAAGATGCGTCCTGTCTGAGGAGGAGCTGGTTTCTTTCGGGATAGACCTGGATGACATACTGGAAAAGAACGTCAAGTCCGGTAAATTCTTTAACGAGATCCTTTCCCGGGCAGTACAGGCTCTCGGTGAACAGAGCGCCGAAGAGATCAGGGGCTGCAGCGCCCAGATCAGCATTTTAAAGGACCGGAGCATTTCCATCCTTTTCCATACAAGAAAGAATGATATCCTCACGGAATTTGCAGACAAGCTGAAGGAAGCCGGCGAGAAACTCAGGGAGGCTGCCGCCCTTCTGCCTGAAAAAGAGGATAACAGTTCCTTTATCGTATCATTTAAGACCCTGGATGATGCGGCTGCTTTCTGCCGCGCAGGCAGGACTGCGGGGCATCTCATCAGCCGTCTTTCAAAGAGCAGGAAAAATAACGAATATCTCCTGTTCATCTTCAGATATGCCTGTGATGAAAGGGAATACAGGAAGGTCCGTCTTCTCGCAGACGAATTCGGCAGAGTCACCGAATCCGCCGCTGCTTCAAAGGCTTATTTACTTGAAAACTCCGATATGCTGATTAGCGATGACGCTTTCTACACGCTTGGCGAGGTCTGATATGGCTTATCTCAACGGGAACAAATTCATATTCAATGATGAATGTCCTTCTCTTTCCGCAAAGGATATTCTGTCCGAACTTGGCCTTCCCAAGGAGCTGATTGAAAAGGGAAAGGTCCGTAAGGCCTTTGATTCCGTGCAGAAGGAAATAAAGAATCTGATACACATGTCTGCTGCGGCAGCTTATTTCAAGATGCCCGACAAATCCATCCCTCCGGTGCCCACCGGCACTGATGTGGTAGGGGTCATCATCACCTTAGGTCCCGACATCTCCAGAAGGAGCGACGAGTATTTTGCCAAAGGAAAATACACTAAAGGCATGATATTGAATGAGATTGCCGACTACTGCCTTATCACCTATGAAAAGATGATAAAGGAGCGGCTTATCGTCCTGTCCGAAAGAAAGGGTCTGGTTCTCGGGCGCCTCTACGAGTCCCCTGACGAAATGCCTGTCCCTGAGCTCAAATATGTCTGGAACGCCGTTGCTGCAGGAGACAATATCGGCGTCAATATCACAAGAGAATCCACCTTAAAACCCATCAAATCTTCCTGCTTTATTCTGAAAGTCAGCTATTCCGACTGATATACAGGCACCCCGGAATCACCGAAACAAATGCGTTCCACCGCCCCGACTTGCAAAAAAAATCTCTTCATGCTATCATTCCAAAAGTTTTTCTTAAGGAATCATTAAGGAGCGTATGTTTTTATGGAAGAAACAGGACTTATCCGGATATTTGCCGGAACGGGGAAGGGGAAGACCAGCGCAGCCATCGGCCAGGGAGTCAAGGCGGCAACCAATGGAAAAACCGTATCCGTTATACAGTTCCTGAAGGGAAAGACTGACGGAGAATTCGATATAATCAAGCGTCTGGAGCCCGAAATGAAGCTCTTCTGCTTTGAAAAATCCTATGTCTGCTTTGATGATCTCTCAGAAAGCGAAAAGGAAGAAGAAAAGCAGAATATCAGGAACGGTTTTAATTTTGCCAAAAAGGTGCTGATGACCGGAGAATGTGATCTTCTGATATTAGATGAATTCCTGGGACTCTTTGATACGGGACTTCTTTCCACGGATGATTTCAAGGATCTCCTTTCCGCGAAGCCAAAGGAAATTGGCATCATAATGACCGGCATCAATATAAATGAAGAAATCTGCCGCATGGCAGACGAAGTAACAAAGCTCGAAACGGTAGTGTTCAAATGAGGATAGATTTCAGGGATGACCTGAATCTGGAGCTTATCGCAGAAAGCGGACAGTGCTTCAGATGGGTAAAAGTAAGTACCGATGATAACCCTGTGACATACCGCATCATTGCGGGTGGCAGGGTTCTTTTTATATCCATGCCGGAAAAAAACGTGCTGGACCTCTCATGTTCAGAAAACGTTTTTCACAGCTTCTGGTCTGCGTATTTAGACTCTGAAACCAACTACGGGAAGATACGGAAGTCCGTAGACCGGCAGGATAACTTCCTGATGAATGCAGCAGAATACGGAAAAGGGATAAGGATCCTGTGCCAGGATCCCTGGGAATGTCTGATAAGCTTCATCATCTCCCAGCGAAAGAGCATCCCCGCCATCAGATCCGGTATTGAAAAGCTCTGCGAAGCCTCAGGAAAAAAGATAAGTCTCAATAAAGAAGAAAAGAAGTGGCTTAAAGATCACGATATATCCACCTCTGCAGGAGAAGGGCTCTATTCCTTCCCCTCCCCCCGGGACATTGCAGGAATGACTGCGGAGGAACTGAATTCCTGCTCCGTGGGATACAGGGCTCCTTATATAAGGAAGGCCGCCGAAAGCATCCTGTCCGGTGAATTCGATCCCGAAAGCTGCGCCCCGTTAAATGATAATGATCTGCAGGCAGAGCTTATGAAGCTCTACGGAGTCGGGAAAAAGGTAGCAAGCTGCGTCGCCCTCTTCGGCTTTCACCGCCTGGATTTCTTCCCCATAGATGTGTGGATAGAGCGTGTTCTGGCCAGATATTACGAAAACGTTTTCCCCTTTGACAGATATGCACCATACAACGGTGTTATGCAGCAATATATGTTCTTCTACGGCCGGAGCATACGTGTTTGACTTATACTTCCAACAATGATACTATTTTTAGAGTTGTTTACTGGTACTATATACATTAGTCTTTCCGGTTACAGAAGGATCTGAAAGCCCTTCCGGCAAGTCCGGGATGACACACAGGAGAATACAATGTCGATCTTCAAAGGCGCGGGTGTGGCCATCATCACACCATTCAAAGAAAACGGCGATATAAATTATGAAAAGTTTGCTGAGATAATCGAGATGCAGATACAGAGCGGCACGGACTGCATTATAGTATGCGGCACCACCGGTGAGGCAGCCTGTCTCAGCGAGGAAGAGCACTTTGCAGCTATAAAGTTCTGCGTGGAGCAGGTAAAGCACAGGATCCCCGTTATGGCCGGAACCGGAAGTAACTGCACCAGATCCGCGATCTATTATTCGGAAGAAGCAGAAAAGGTAGGGGCTGACGCTCTTCTCATGGTAACCCCCTACTATAATAAGACTACCCAGAGAGGCCTTGTCGAACACTTTAAGGATGTGGCTGCTTCTGTCAGCCTGCCGATAGTCCTCTATTCCGTAAAGAGCAGGACAGGAGTTAATATCGAGCCTGAAACCGTAAAGGAGCTGGTGGACAACGTACCGAATATCGTCGGTATAAAGGAAGCAAGCGGCAGCATAGCCCAGGCTGAAAAGATCAAGGCCATCTGTCCCGAGGTTGAGCTTTACTCAGGAGACGACGAGCTGACAGTGCCCATGATGGCTATCGGAGGCATAGGAGTTATCTCCGTTGTTTCAAATGTAGCTCCCAGATATGTGCACGATATGTGCATGAAAGCGCTTAACGGTGATTTTGAGGCCGCAGCAAAGATGCAGCTTAATGAGCTGGATCTGGTAGAAGCGCTCTTCTGCGAGACTAACCCTATCCCCGTAAAGGAAGCAATGAACCTTCTCGGATACGAGACCGGACCTTTAAGAAAGCCTCTTATCCCCATGAGCGATGCAAACAGGGAAAGACTGAAGAAGTCCCTTATCGATTTTGGACTTTTGAAGTAATTCTTTAAAGGATCACGTTTTATTTAGTAAAAGGAAGAAACTATGTCTGTCAGGATAATATTGAATGGCTGCTTTGGCCGCATGGGAAAGGTAATAAGCGGTCTGGTCGAAAATGATGACTCTGTCACCATCGCAGCAGGTATAGATATTACAGAGGGAAGCTCTGACAGCTTCCCTGTTTTTAAGGATATCGACTCCTGCGATGTGGATGCGGATGTAATCGTCGATTTTTCGCTTCCCACCGGAACCGACAAACTGATAGATTACGCCATCCGGCGTTCAATTCCCGTAGTGCTATGCACCACCGGGCTTTCCGACGCCCAGCTGAAGAAGGTAAAAGAAGCTTCGGAGAAGGTTGCAATACTTCGAAGCGCCAACATGTCCCTCGGTGTAAATATACTTATGAAGGTACTGAAGGACATTTCACCCATTCTTGCTGAGTCGGGCTTTGATATAGAAATAGTAGAAAAGCACCACAGGGAAAAGAAGGACGCTCCCAGCGGCACTGCTATTGCCCTCGCTGAAGCCATTAATGAATCCCTGAACAATGAATACGAATTTGTATTTGACAGAAGCGGCCGCTCCGAAAGACGTCCCGAAAAGGAGATCGGAATATCCGCTGTACGCGGAGGCACCATCCCCGGCGACCATGATGTCATCTTCGCCGGCATGGACGAGACCATCACCTTAACCCACAGGACTTATTCCAGGTCGATCCTCGGAAACGGAGCATTGGCTGCTGCAAGATTCCTTTCAGGAAAAGGTCCCGGCATGTATGATATGTCGGATGTGCTTTCATGAGACTGCGTCCCTGCATAGATATCCATAACGGCAGAGTGAAGCAGATCGTCGGTTCCTCACTGAAGGACGAGGGCAGCTCTGCAGAGGAGAATTTTGTATCCGATCATGATGCAGGATATTATGCGTCTGTTTACCGGGACAGGTCATTAACGGGCGGTCACGTGATCGTTCTTAATGCGAAGGGTTCCGAATACTATGAAGCTTCTAAAAAAGCCGCTTTTTCAGCTCTTTCCGCTTTTCCGGGCGGAATGCAGTATGGAGGCGGCATTAATAATGAAAACGCCCTCGAATTCCTTGATGCGGGAGCAAGCCATGTCATAGTCACAAGTTTTGTCTTCAGGAACGGACGTTTTGACCATGATAATCTGAGGAAACTCCAGCGGGAAACCGGAAAGGAAAGACTGGTTTTAGATCTCTCCTGCCGCCGAAAGGATGACGGCAGCTACTATGTGACCACCGACCGCTGGCAGAAATACACTGATTTCAAGATAACGAAGGAAAACCTGCAGGACCTTTCAGGCGAGTGCGATGAATTTCTGATCCACGCCGTGGACATGGAGGGAAAGGGTGCAGGAATAGACAGAGATCTTATACGGATATTGTCAGAGCTTGATTCTGTCCCCGTGACTTACGCCGGAGGGATAGCAAGCCTTGATGACATAGAAACCATAATAAAAACCGGAAAGGGAAAGGTGAACTATACGATAGGAAGTGCACTGGATCTTTTCGGAGGCAGCTTAGGACTGGATGATATTATAAAGAAGGAAAAAGGATACGAAGAATGATAACAAGCCGAGATGATATCAGAAATATAGCAATAATCGCCCATGTCGACCATGGAAAGACCACCCTGGTGGACGCGCTCTTACACCAGAGCGGCGTTTTCAGGGAAAATCAGGATGTCATGGAAAGAGTCATGGACAGCAATGACATCGAGCGTGAGCGCGGTATCACCATACTTTCAAAGAATACAGCCGTACGTTACGGTGATACGAAGATCAATATCATTGATACCCCGGGACATGCGGATTTCGGCGGTGAAGTGGAACGTATCTTAAAAATGGTAAACGGCGTGGTGCTTTTAGTGGACGCATTCGAAGGCGTAATGCCCCAGACAAAGTTCGTGCTGAAAAAGGCACTGGGACTCAAGCTTCCCGTTATTTCCTGCATAAATAAGATAGACCGCCCCGGCGCGAGGCCCGGTGAAGTGGTGGACGAGGTGCTGGAACTCTTTATGGATCTGGACGCCACGGATGAGCAGCTGGACTGCCCCTTTGTCTTCGCATCCGCAAAAGAAGGCGTGGCATCCCTGGATCCCGATACCGAAGGGACCGATATGAAACCCCTTTTTGATACGATAATCAACTATATCCCGGCTCCCCGGGGTGACAGCGAAGCAAATCTCCAGGTTCTGATCTCCACCATTGATTACAATGAATACGTGGGCCGTATAGGCGTGGGCAAGGTGGATAACGGCGTGATAAAGGTAAATCAGGAGGCCGTTATCGTAAATCACCATGACAGCGAACGTTTTGAAAAGGTTAAGATCAGCAAGCTCTATGAATTCCAGGGTCTCGACAAGACTGACGTCACAGAGGCAGGGATCGGCGAGATCGTTGCGATCTCCGGCATTTCCGATCTGAAGATCGGAGACACGGTCTGCGGAACCTTATCCGATCCGGTCGCCATCCCCTTCCAGAAGATCTCCGATCCCACGATAAGCATGAACTTTATGGTAAATGATTCTCCCCTTGCGGGACAGGAAGGCAAATATGTGACCAGCCGCCACATAAAGGACAGGCTCTTAAAGGAGCTTAATACCGATGTATCCCTCCGTGTTGAGGAAACAGACTCCACCGATACCTTCAAGGTTTCCGGAAGGGGCGAGCTTCATCTCTCCGTTCTTATCGAGGAAATGCGCCGCGAGGGCTATGAATTTGCAGTCAGCAAGGCAGAGGTAATTTATAAAAAGGGTGAAAACGGCGAAACCCTTGAACCCATGGAAACCGCCTATATAGATGTGCCGGACGAGTATTCCGGAACCGTGATCTCTTCTCTTTCAGAGAGAAAGGGAGAGCTCCTCAACATGGGCTCCATCGCGGGCGGCTATGTCAGGCTGGAATTCAACATCCCTTCAAGGGGTCTCATCGGTTTCCGCGGTCCCTTCATGACGGACACCAAGGGAAACGGCATTATAAATACAGTATTCTCGGGCTACGGTCCCTACAAGGGAGATATTTCCTTCAGAAAGACCGGCTCCCTTATAGCCTATGAGGCGGGAGAAGCGGTGACATACGGACTTTTCAACGCCCAGGAGAGAGGTTTCCTCTTTATCTGCCCGGGCACCAAGGTTTATTCCGGAATGGTCATCGGTTCAAATCCGAGAAGTGACGATATAGAAGTGAACGTGTGCAAGACAAAGCACCTTACAAATACCAGAACTTCCTCATCCGACGAGGCTTTAAGACTTACGCCTCCTGTAATCCTCTCTCTGGAACAGGCTCTGGATTTTATCGACAGGGATGAGCTTTTGGAAGTGACTCCGGAGAATCTCCGGATAAGGAAAAGGATACTGGATCCGGTACTCAGAAAGAGAGCGGCTTTCAGCGCAAAAGCAAAATAACAATGGGTTAAAATGCGGCAGCCCCTACATCTTCTTCCAGGTGCTGCGGCTGAAAAGCGAAAGGATCGGGAATATCTCAAGTCTTCCCGTTATCATCGCAAAGCTCAGGAACAATTTAGACAGATCGCTGTATGCGGCGAAATTACAGGTAGGTCCCACTTTATCAAGTCCGGGACCTATATTATTGAAGGTACACAGGGCCGCCGACAGATTGGTTTCTATGGAAAAACCGTCCAGGCTCAGGATCACTGTCAGCACGGCAACGATTATCATATAAGCCGAGAAATAAGCATGGGTATTTGCTATCACATCCTCACTTATCACCCTGTCATTTATCTTCAAAACATGCACGGTTCTGGGATGTATATTCTTCCTGATATTCCGGAGCAGGCTCTTTACGAGGATCAGCACTCTCGCGCACTTCATTCCGCCTCCGGTACTACCGGCGCAGGCTCCTATCATCATCAGTAAAAGTATCAGGCTTTTTGAAAATACAGGCCAGCTGTCAAAATCCGCAGTAGCAAAGCCCGTGGTGGTTATCATGCTGGCCACCTGGAAGAATGATGTTCTAAGGGTCTCTCCCCAGTCATTATAGAGGAAACGGATATTCGTGCCGATAAGCAGTCCCGCTGCAAGCACGGTAAGCACATAGAGCCGCACTTCCTCGTCCCTGAATACCTGACCCAGCTTCTTCAGTACGATTATGTAATAAATACTGAAATTCACGCCGAATAACAGCATGAATACCGTAGTAACGTTCTGGATATAGGGACTGTATGACGCGAAGCTGTCTGCCTTCACTCCGAATCCGCCGGTACCCGCTGTTCCCATGGCATGGCAGACAGAGTCAAAGGCCGGCATGCCTCCGGCAATAAGAAATACGATATTTAGGATCGTAAGTCCGATATAGAGGAAATAAAGGATAAGCGCCGTTTCCCTCATCTTCGGCACTATCTTTCCGACAGACGGTCCCGGGCTTTCCGCTCTCAGTATATGAAGGGTAAAACCGGTTTCCTTCCCGCTGCCCGGAAGCACTGCAAGGAGAAAGACCAGAACGCCCATGCCCCCTATCCAGTTGCTGAAATTCCTCCAGAACAGGGTACCGTGGCTCATTAACTCCACATTCGGGATAATAGAGGCTCCGGTGGTGGTGAAGCCGGATGCCATCTCAAAATATGCATCTATATATGAGGGAATATCGCCGCAGAGAACAAAGGGAATGGCGCCGAAGGCACTCATTACTATCCAGCAGAGACCTGTTACAACCAGACCCTCCCTGGCGTAAAAGCCTTCCTTTACCCCCTTCGAAAGCGGGAATACAAGGATCAGACCTGTAATAAGGCAGATCAGCAGCCCTTCTCCGAAAGCAAGAGCCGCATGTCTCTCTCCGTAAGAAACGGAAATCAGAATCGGCAGGAGCATGAAAAAAGCTTCCATAAGAAGCACCTGGCCGTTTATGCGGAAAAGCATTTTATAATTCATAGACCACTTTATTCGAAGATATCGTTGATCTGCTCTATCTTCCTCTCCTCCCCGGAAATGATGATAAGAGTGTCTCCCTCCCGGAATACCGAGTCTCCGGTAGGGATCTCATTGCTGCCCTTGTGGGTGATGCCTGCGAGAAGAACATCATTTTTCAGCCTGATGTCTCTCAGCTTCTCGTTGCAGTGCAGGGTATTCTCCGCCACCCTGAACTCCATGGCTTCCACATGCGCGTCGGCGATGAGATGCATCGTAAGAGCTGCCCCGACCTTATTTTTCTTGGCACGGACATACCTTACGATAATATTGGTAACGAGATCCTTCGGGGAAATGATGCTGCCAACCGGCAGATCCTCCAGAACCCTTAAGTTCTCTGCACGTCCAAGCTTTGTGATGACCTGATGTACTCCCTGCTGATTTGCATAGAGGGACATCAGGATATTGGTTTCATCCATACCGGTAAGAGCCACGAAAACATCGCTGTTTCCGATACCCTCACGGTCCAGCACCTTCTGGTTGCTGGCGTCTCCCTCAACTATGGTGGCGTCAGGGAGAAGTGCCGCCAGTTCACGGCAGCGGCTCACTTTATTATCGATTATCTGAACGGAAATACCATGGCTCTGCAGGATCTTCGCAAGATAAAAACCTATCCTGCTGCCTCCGGCTATAAATGCAGTTGACGCCTTGTGGGTGATTATTCCGAGATTTCGAAGAAGTATATTCAGATTGTCATTGGATCCGGTAACAAAGATCCTGTCATTCTCGCAGAGAACGAAGTCTCCGGAGGGTATGATCGCCTTTCCTCCGCGCAAAACCGCGCATACGAGAATCTGGCATTTCAGAGTGTGATTAATATTAAAGAGGGAAAGCCCGTTTAAGGGGCTGCCCGGCTTTACCTTCAGCTCTACTATCTCCGTATTGCTCTTTGCAAAGGTCTCCCTTTTAAGGAAGCCCGGAAAACGTATGAGCCTAGATATCTCCTTTGCCGCCTGGAAATCAGGGTTCACTGCCATGGAAAGGGCAAAGGCACTCTGCATGGAATTGATCTGTCCGGAATACTCCGGATTTTTCAGCCTGGATACGGTATTTATCTTCGCATTCATCTGATGCGCGGTTATACAGGATAAGAGGTTGATCTCATCATGCCCCGTCATCGCAATAAGGAGATCCGCATCCTCCACGCCGGCCTCTCTCAGAACCGCCATGGAAGCACAATTCCCCTCTACTCCCATCACATCATAGAGCTCCATACAGGATTCCAGCTTGTCCGGATCCGACTCGATGATAGTCAGATCATAGCCTTCATTGGAAAGCTGCCGTACAAGGGTGGATCCCATTTTTCCGTATCCCGAAATCAGTATTTTCATACTATATATTGTAACACTGCTGTCAAATGTAAGTTTCGCTGTTTTTATACTCAAAACTTATTAATATAATGGCTGATGTCTTTGCTGCCAAGTATCATTTCTACAGCTTCTGTTATCTGCGGCACGGTCTTCTTCGCACTTTCGCGAAATTTAATCACATCTTCTCTGCTACATTCTCCAATATCCGTATTATATTCAATAATATACTTTCCTGTATATTCCTCCGGATACAGCCTTACAACATTGTTGTCACTGTCCTTCCCCACTCTGGAACTGAAAGACCAGAGGAATCTGCCCGTCTCGCTGTATAAATCACATAAAGCATGTAATCTGCATAACTGTTCTGCAGTAAACACAAAATCATTTTCAAAAGCAAAGTAAATGCTGTAAGATGCCTGAATACTATATATCATAAAAAACCTCTATTTTATCAGGCGGCACCGCCGCCGTAATAAACCATGCTGCACACTTTGAGGAACATTTCACTCTTATGTTTTGCAAGGATCGCAAGGAGTCTGCTGCTGCCATTGATATAGGAAAAAGCTTTCTCGATCAGGGGCTCATCACCGAGTTTGATAAGGATAGACAGAAGATTGTCTATGTATCTGCTGATCGTTTCCTGTCTGATCCCTTTTTTTCCTATACGGTTCAACAGAAGCCCCATCAGATCAGCCACCACATCAAATCTCATATCGAAAGGTATATCCTTAAGCTTCCCGCAGTACCTGTCAATATCGGTTCCGTTCAAAATATTCTCCATATCAGCCTGAGTCATATTATTCTTAACCTCAAGCTCGTAGTATCTGCAGAATTCCCTTGAGATCTCCCCGTTCTTTATAAACTGCCTGATCAGCTCTTCATCAACCGTCCCTCCGGTCTTCTCATACAGATCGAGCGTTACACTGAGGTTCTCCCAGGACCTTGGCGTGGCAATCCCCCCATCCTTTGCCTGTTCGCAGGCATAAGCCTTATCCTTATGGATCTTAAGATAGTTTAATATTATGGGGTTGAAGCTTTTTTCTTCCGCATAAGAAATAAAATCATCCGCATTGAACTCAACATCTATCTTTCTCAGTCTGTCGAGAATGGTAACGTCAAATGATCTGGCACTCCTGTTATATTTGACGGGATTCCCGCATAATATGATGATCCAGCCATCGGGAAGTTTATGCATCCCTATATTCTTGGTCTGCAGGAACGCCAGCATCACAGGCATCAGTGTATCTGACATGCAGTTGAATTCATCGAGGAGAAGTATCCCTTCTTTAACCCCCGATTCATACTCGGAAACCACCCTTGCTATTATCTCGGACATTGTGTATTCCGTATATTTACAGCCGTGATCTTCACTTATGACCGGAAGCCCCAGGACCGTATTTCTGGAATGATGAGTTATGCTAAAACTCACAAAGCCGATACCAAGCTCTTCTGCAATCTCGGAGACCATCTCTGTCTTACCTATCCCGGGATTTCCCTCCAGGTAAAACGGCAGGCGGTTCACCTCACGCATTGCGTAATTCCCCTCCCCATCCTTATAGAGATATGCCTTTATCCCATCCTTTACTGCGTTTTTTGCTTCCTTAACACTGCTCATATGATAAACCTCTCTTTCCCCTGTCACTGTCCATCCTGACTGCGCTTATCCAGTCCGGTATGCCGTATATCTCCCGACACTGCTCATCCGGCAGTACGAATATCACCGGAAACCCACAATTTTTTTTCGGAAATTCACCATTCGCATCCGAAAAATAGAGAAGACAGTCAACCTCTTCGTTCTTTGCGGTAAGATTCTGATCTATCCACTTAAATACCGGACAGAAATCCGTCCCTCCGTATCCTTCAAATAACATAGTGTCCCTTATCCCGCTTAATTCCCCCATATCCTCAAATTTTCTGACATTCCGGACCTCATCATCGCATTGGATCAGATAAATCTTTCCGAAGCTGAACTCTCCCGCTATTTCTTCAAATATCCCCGTCACCTGTTTCAGAAATATCCCGACCTTATCAAAACATGATGCGCTGGTATCTATGGCTATGCAGAGGTTTTCTATCCTTTTTTCTTCCGTCTCTTCAAGGGGTTCCATAAGCGGGACATCTCCGTACAGAGACAGTCCGTATTCATAGAGCATTGGATCAAAACTGTCAGGCTGGGACTTGGATACCATCCGGTTCTTAATAAACCGTGACAGAACTTCCGTGAAGGAATAAACCTCCCCCTCTGCCTTTGTCAGTTTTTCAGTCTGGCCGGGCCCCCTTCCTCTTCCCCTGAAACCCACGCTGTCTTTTTGTAATTCCTCTATGACCCGCTTCCCGTCAGCATGGCTTTCCTTGCTGCTGCCAAGGACATATTTTCTGGCTTCCGCCCATTTTTTACAGAGTTCCTCCCGGATACCGCCATTATTCTGTAAATCTGTTTCGCTCCCATTTTTTGTTTCGTTTCTGTCCCACCAGAGTGAGTGATCATCAAACGTTCTCATCTTCCCTGTCCGAGATACCTGTTCATACAGTGTCTTGTCCATCAATGCTCTGTTGTAAAGGCTGAGTCCAACAGTCCTGTACCAGTCAGGTCTCGGAAAGGCATTGAAGATCTGGTTCATCCCCAGTTCTTCCATTATCTCCTCGATCTCAAGATCCATCACATATCCTGCAAGGCGCGGATGACTGAACTCCTTTGTTCTCTCGAAATGGCCGAGGATACCGTGCATTATCACATGGAATATCTCCTCTCTGATCCATTTTATGCCGTTATACTTATAGCTCTGTATAACCCTTTCCGGATCAAAGAAAAGATGCTCTCCGTCTGTTCCGATCATACTCCGTTTTTTTTCCTTAAAAGGCACAGGTTTAAAGATATTGACGGCATATACCAGTCGATAAGAATCCTCCTTCACCTTCTTTAAGGCTGTATCGATTATTCTCTTTGCTGCTTCCGAATTGTCCATTAAACCTGTCCCTTATTCTTAATACTGATGAAGTACGGCCGCCCTGCTGCAGTCAAAGCCGAAACTCTTCCGCCTTTCAGGAACGCTCTCAAGGCGTTCTATACCCTTCTTAATATCCGATACCGTAATGACATTCTCCGTCTTATCACTCTCCTCTTCCGTTTCCGAATGGATCCTGACGGAATGAGCTATTATCACGGATTCCGCAAGCTTGCGGACCTCCCTTGCATTCCCGAAGTTCCTGCCCCTTTTAAGGCTCTCTATATAACCCATGGCATGTCCTGTGGCCGTCTTATTCACGGAATAACCCTTTTCCCTGAGCATATGGACAAAGATCTCCTTAAACTCCTTCCCGGAATAGTCTTCAAAATGCACCATCCTGGAAATACGTGACGCTATGCCTTCATCCAGATCCATAAAAAGTGCTGCTTCCTTTTCATACATTGCAAATATGACCGCCACATCAGGATACAGCTCCATGAAGCGCACAAACTCCTTTACAGCTTCCTGTACATAGCCTCCTGCACCTTCATTAAGAAAGAAGCCGGCCTCATCCACAAAGAGTATCCCTCCTCTTGCCCTGTCAAAAAGCTCTGACACCTTCACGGCAGTATGCCCCACGTATTTACCTATGATGTCCGCACGGCTCGCTTTAACAAACGCTGTATTGCTTATCCCCTCATCAGCCAGTATCTCCGGTATCAGCTCTGCACAGGTTGACTTGCCTGTACCGGGATTTCCGTAAAAGATCATATTTGAATGCATGCCCTTAAGCTGATCATTCCTGTCGGTCTCCTTCCTTAAAGAGACGAACTCCGTGACCATATCTTTGACATTTTTAAGACCGGGCATTTTTCTTAACTTCTCCGCTGCACTCTCTTCAACAACACCGTTCAGAACAAAGTCCTCAGGCTTAAGTACCCGGTTTCCACGCTTTGATGCAGCTTTTACCGCATGCTCTATCATCCAGTCCAGGTCCTCTTCCTGAAAAGCATCACCTCTCAGCTTTTTTATGCGTTTCACCAGGGTTGACGCCGTAAGCCCCTCTTCAAGAACCGCTCCGGCGGCTTCTCTGATCTTATCGAATACCTCTTCAAAGTATGAGTCCGGTATATCTTCTAAGACCACCGGTATAAACCCTTTATGCATCTGAAGATAAACCGCCCAAGGAGCATTCAGTTTTTCCGGCGGTATGTATATGAACTTTTTCACTCTGTAATCAGCAAGGATCGCATCTATCTTATTCTTTATATCCTCATCCGTGTCTAAGCCCGCATACATTGCAATATCACCGTTTGCCTCATCAAGCGGACCTTCAAGATAGGCATTGGCAGGCACGATCCCTATATCCTTTACCACGCTGAGATCAATGAGATCGATGGTATTCAGATCGGAGTCATATTCATCAAGATCAAATTCCAGTTCATATTCAATCTCCTCGTATTCTTCATTTTCGGAATTGCTTCCCGGATAATTGTCACAAATATGTTTCGCCGCCTTTACTGCCGCAGGCATCGACCTGCTCACAATAAGGAAACGGCCTTCTTCCGGAATATGCTCCTCATCCAAAACTCTGCCCGCGTCCTTAATATAAGGTGCGTCCTCATTGGTATAGGGCATGACACGCATAACACGCCTGTACACATTCTTCTTACCCTTTTCCACATACTTTACCGTGGGATATAAATACCTGTTGATCATAATCTTACTCCTCCTTAAATCATTTATCTGCATTATTCAGTATCATCTGCTGCCCCCGGGGAAGGCTCTTAAGTTTTCCGTATTTCTGCATGATCATCACCGGGATCATATATGCACAGTCCGGAGATCCGTTAACCTTATCTGTCACAAATCCAAGGCACTCATCCGGGATCAGACCCTTTTCCGCAAATATGAGAAATGAATCCTTAAGCATATTTCCGTTACCCTTTAACAAGCTTACTATCTGGCGTTTAAGCTCCTCACTCTCTTTATCTCTGTACCGGATCTCACCGATACTTTCAGCAAATCTCATATACTGACACATTTTCCGGTTACTCACATCTGCATCCGTGGATGCATCCTCGTAACACTCTTCCTCTATGCCGAAAAAGGATTCAATATCAAGGAATCCCGGTCTGTTTACTTCGAACACGGGTTTATGCTTCAGCACTGACTTTCCAAAGGACAGTGCGTGAATGACTGCCGTCATTCCAAGCTTTTTAATGATATCCATACTCTCCATAAAATCATTCCTATCCATAGAGAAAGACCTGATGAATCCGGCAAATTCCGACTTTATCTTTTTTATCTTCTTAAGCTCCGCATTATGCTCTTCATCATCCAAAATCATATAGAGGATGTCATATTCTCCTGCCTTCTCAATCCCGGTATAAAGACAGATAAGAAGCGCATACAGAACCGGCTTGTATCCTTCGAGCCACTCGTACCCGCAGGAGTGTTCAAGCATTCTGACGCAGTTTCCGATATATACGGAGCCCGGAGATATCCGGCTGATCTCGTTAAAGTCCAGTCTTTTTTTCATAAGGGTTTTTATCTTATCCGGATCATCCTTATACAGCCTCATCAGGAAGCAGGCATCCCGGATATCATCCAGCAGCGAAGGACTGTTCCGGTAACTGAAGTATTCAGGATGTTTGTTATAGTCATTTATGATCCTTGCCTGAACCCTGCCTCTGTGCAGTCCGGAAATAATCTTTATATTGATGGCGGATCCGATCCAATTCCTTTCATTCATTCTCTGCAGTATCTTAAACCTGAGAGCTTCCGGAATATCTATGTTTTCCGAATACAAAAGATCTTCATTATAAAAAGGCACTTCATTCCATAGCTCCGGACTTTCGGATCCGGAATCCGTTCTGATCTTTGTGTCCTCTGCAAAGTAAATACTGTACTTATTATCATCCAGGTATTTCTCTGCAATACTGTATTCCCCGAAGATGACAGCCAGGGAAACAGCATATCCGCTTATTGCGACCCTTGTGGTTTCCCTGCCATACGCACCAGGTATCCTTTTCCCGATAAACTCAAATGCATCGGCATCTCTTTCCTTCTCAAAACATAACTGCATCCATCCCCTGTCGCTGCTGTCTGCAGATCTTTGCAGTTCTTCTCCAATTTTTTCAAGGATGTTCATATGTCTATTCTCCCGGCGTTTTTTGGAAAGTCACACCATTCAAATGCCGCTTCGCACTCCAGTACCTGTCCTGAAGATAACCACATTGTATCCCCGGTGCCAAAGATAATCCTGCAAAATTTTTCTTTTTTTGATATACTGAAAAAAGTTCGGATACAATTGAACCCCGGACAGTCATCTTTTCCCGGACAGAGAAACGGAGGCACTGAAATGAAAACTATCACCACAGATAAAAAAGCAGCTGAGACAGATACCGGTAAAGCTAATGACCTGCGAAAGATGATAAGACAGTTTGACATCCCGCTTATCTACTATGTCTTAAAAACCTGTACCGACAGGGATCACGCCATGTCCTGCTCTGAGATCGTGGAGAAGCTCTCCCGACTCCTTCCGCACCCTGATGAATACGATAGTTTTTTTGATACCAGGACAATGACCAACAAGATGAATGAGATCTGTATGCTGTCGGACACGGACGAAACTCTGATCCAGCGTATCAATACTTATTTCTCCGGAACTTTCGGAGGAATGATAAGAAGCCGCGAGGCAGACGGGATATATAACGGAAAAACGCGAAACGCAAAAGGTTCCCAGCGGCGCTACTATTTCGAGCCCCTGCTGTCTGCTTCCGATATGGAACTGATCTTCGGTGCCATAAACAGCAGCCGCTTTCTCTCCGAAAAAGAAAAGCACTTTCTTGTCCGCCGGCTGGATGCGATGCAGCCGTCTTTTGACTCCGATGAAAACAAGTGGATTGCAAGGAAACTGCCGGGTGTCAACGATCTTCCCGAAAGGCCGCGTACATCAGTGTCGGTTTTTCCCGGACACTCCTCCGTGATCCTCCACAACACACAGGTGATCTACGACGCAATTGAACGAAAAAAACAGATCGAGGTAATATACGGTAGCTACGAAAGCAGCAGCTGTGATGAAGGAATAATCTTTGAACCCAAAAATGGGGACAGACCGTATATTCTGAATCCTTATGCACTTATGTGGAATGCCGGTGAATACTACCTGATCGCCACTCACAAGGATCACAATAATCCTGTCCACTTCAGAGTAGACCGGATGATAAATGTAAGGCTCCATTCAATTATCGACAGTAACGGCATTATCAAAAAAGAAGCGTCCCGGAAACCCATTCCGGAAACGCTAAAAAAATTCTACAGGAACGAAAGAGGCCGTCTGATATTTGATCCCCTGGCCTATTCCGGCACTTTCCCGGAGATGATCTATCATCAGGAAGAAAACCTCATCGATATTACTTTCGAATGCAGCTTAAAGAACCTTCAGGTACTTATAGACAGCTTCGGAACGAATATCTCCCTGTCCGGGATCCCGGGGAAGAAGGGCAGAAAAACCGATAAATCCGCCGATAGCTGCCATATCATAAGAGCCACTGTCCACGACGTACAGTACGAAAATGCGAAATTCTACGCCCTGTCCCACGCGCACTTCCTGAAGCTCATCGCTCCGAAGAAGCTGATGAAGGAGATTGCAGGAACAGTAAAATAGAATTACAATTGTTTTACAGCGATATTCTGAAAGGATAGATCACTATGAAGAAGATTGGCATCGGGTACGAGAATTATAAAGAATTCATAGACCAGGATATGTACTACGTGGATAAAACCCTGCTGATAAAGGATATCCTTGAGATAGGCGGAAAAACCACGCTATTTACACGTCCGAGACGATTCGGGAAAACCCTTGCGCTTTCCATGCTCCGGACCTTCTTTGAACTTGAATATGCTTTCGATGGAAATATCATTGATAAGAGAGAATACTTTGAAGAAAAAAAGATCATGGATGCCGGTGCCGATGTTCTTTCCATGATGGGGAAATATCCTGTTATTAAATTGTCCCTCAAATCAGCTAAACAGCCGGATTTTTATTCTTCCTTTATCAGAATCCGGGATGACATCGTAGATGAATTCAGCAGGCACTCCTATCTCCGTAAATCCAACAGGCTCGATAATAATGATATTGATACTTTCGAAAGATTTCTCTCCGGTAAAAACACCTGGTATAAAAATCAGGATGAATTAAAGAGCCTGGAAGAAAAAGAAATCCTTTTCAGGGAGGAAGTAGCCCGATATGCGGTTGCTATAAAAACCCTTTCCGAACTCCTTAATAAACATCACGAAAAAAAGGTAATAATTCTTATAGATGAATATGATGTGCCCTTGGAAAACGCATATTACTCAGGCTTCTACCCTGAAATGGTGAGTTTTATCCGCTCACTGTTCGAATCTGCACTAAAAACCAATGATGCACTGGAGAGGGCTGTTGTGACCGGCTGCCTCCGTATCAGTAAGGAAAGCATATTTACAGGACTTAATAACCTACAGATCAATTCCGTGAGAAGCAGGGATTTTGGCGAGTTCTTTGGCTTTACCCAGAGCGAGACCGAGGAAATGCTTAAGGCATATGATCTTGCAGATAATATCGAGACTGTCAGGGACTGGTACGATGGATATCTGTTCGGTGAAACCGAAGTATATAATCCCTGGAGCGTAATAAAATACGTGAGCGAACACATCGGAGCACCGGAAAGATTCCCGGAGCCCTACTGGTCAAATACATCTTCCAATTCAATTATCAAAGACCTGGTGGAAAAGGCAGACGAACGCACAAAAGAAGAGCTTGACCTGCTTATAAGAGGTGGATCTGTTGAGAAAAAGATTCATGAAGATATCACCTATGAAGATATTTATTCATCCGGGGAAAACCTGTGGAATTTCCTGTTCTTCACAGGATACCTGAAGAAAGGTTCAGAGAGATTCGAAGATAAGAATATATATCTTACATTGACGATCCCCAATAAAGAAGTTGGATATATCTACGAAAATAAGATCAGCGACTGGTTTGATAATGTGGTAAACAGTACTGACCGCAAAGCCCTGTATGATGCTATCATAAATAAAGATACTAAAGCCACGGAAGACTATGTCTCCGAACTGCTTATGAAAAGTATCAGTACATTTGACAGCGCCGAGAGTTTCTATCATGGTTTCTTCCTGTCGCTTCTCCACGATATGCCGAAATACTCTGTCAGATCAAACCGTGAAGAAGGACTCGGAAGACCCGATATTGTCCTGTACCCCTTACGCCCCAGGGATCCCGCCTACATCTTTGAGATCAAAACAAGAGACAAATTCAGTGAAATGAATGCCGGTCTTGAAGAAGCTTTCACCCAGATCCGGAACCAGAAATATGAAGAGGGCATTTTATCGGACGGCTATGCCTCCGTAGTATCCTTCGGTGTGTGCTTCTGCAGAAAGAGCTGTGTGGTGGGGATGTCGGAATAAAGAATGATTTCAGCAAACCCTCGAAATAATTATTCACGCAATATTAAGCCTCGTTATATGGAGAAAAATCAACAAAGAGCTGACTGATCTCTTCCGTTTTTTTCTTAATCATAAGTCTCTCGATCACTTCCCCGGGATCAGGCTGCCCTATCACAGTTCTGTATAACTGTAATAGTTTCAGATTGTTGTGATATTCTTCCATT
>JAIKXV010000035.1 GCA_024683935.1 Lachnospiraceae bacterium
TCTCCTTTACGTCGGAAACACTTTCCTCCATCAGGCCCTTAAGTACTGCCGGGCTTATATCTCCTATTATCAATGCTGTATCCGAAATATCCTGCCGTCCAAGCTCACTCTCGGAGCAAAAGGAAATATCCAGATCCCTGATGGATCCGTATTCCCTTTTTTCCTCCTCGCTGACAGGCTTTACGATAATCACTTTTCTCATCTTAAGGTTCACCCTCTTGACTGTAATGCGCCGAGCTCCGCCTGGGCCGCGCCGCTTGAAAGGGTATTATAGCGGTAAACTATGTATCCTGTATAGCCTGCCCCCGCTGCCTTGTCCCGCTGGGTGGCAAGATTAACGGATGAAAGCCTCCATCCCGGATCTCCTCCGATCACCTGTCCCGATTTGTATCCGGCCATACCGAGATAGAGAGGGATCCCTGCCTTGTCTATGCTCTTAAAGAGACTCATGCGGTTTGAGAACATGGTCACATTCCCCGCTGCCCCGTAGTTATCGGACCAGTAGATCTGGGGTGCGAGATAATCCACATACCCGCCGCTTGAGAGCCAGGTATCCACATCTGCGGAGGATGCCCTTAGGTTGTCCAGATTTCCCTGGGGAGAAATACCGAAGACCTTTCCGGTATTGGCACAGACGGTATGAACCTGACTCACCATGGAATTGGTCTCCGCCTTGCCGATGGGCGGGAAATAATCATCGAAATGTATGCCGTCAACTGCGTAATTCGCGGCAATCTCCTGAACTCCCGAGACCACATTCGCGGTATTTGCAAGGGCTGCGTTTCCGCATATGACACCGTTCCTGTATCCGTAAGGGTTTATCCAGGCGTGGATCTGAAGTCCCTTGGAATGGGCGATCTCCACCATGTCGGAAAGGGGATCGTAACCCGGGTCCGCACCGTTAAGCATTTCCGAACTCCAGGGATAGATCCCTGAAGGATAGACAGCATCATTATGGCTTCTGACATGAACAAATATGGCATTGAGCCCATGGGACAGGGTCACGTCACAGACTCCCGCAAAGGCACTGTCAAAGCCGGCTTTATCCTTACCCTTAAGATAGGCCTGCCAGTCAAGGAAGGAAAACCACACGCCTTTTAATCCACCGGGTGCCGAAGCCGCCCTGGTTTCAACCATATTTAAACCTGCGGCGTTTGATCCCGCAGTAAGTATCGCTGCAGTAAGGAGCACCGCAAGTATTTTCTTAACAATCTTCATAATTTATTCTACCCTTTCATATTTCCCGGCGAAACCGCTCTTCTTACCCTTATCCCTGATCTCCAGAGTCTCCCCGTTATTTACAAAGGTAAGAGAGAGATTTCCGTCCTCATAAAATGCTTCCTTCGGGCTATCGGAACTTACATCCGCAACGCCCGTAAGCTCTGCCTTCTTCGATCCGTCCTTTGTAATGGAGAATTCAAAGGAAGTATCATCCGCAGGCATCAGTGAGACCTTAAAAGGAGCCAGATAATACACGGAATCCCAGCTCACAGGCCCTTTTCCGTCATCCTTATAATATTCAAAACGGTCAAAGGGCAGGAGACTCTCACTCTCACTGTCATACACCATGACTTCACCGGATACGGCGTTTACCGCCAGCATCTGTTCCGGTTCTTCTCCATCATTATTTACCACAGAATAGAGGTAACAGTCAACCTCATCCACTTCAGCCTTCTTACTGAAGACTGCCCTGCAGCCGGTGCCTTCAAGCTTTTCTTCCAGGGCTTTAAGCGCTTCATCCCGCTCTATTACCTCTGGCTTTTCTCCGACGCTTTCCTCCGTACTCTCTTCATCGATCTTCGGAAGGACTTCTCCCTGATCATTCTTTTTCTCCCCTCCGCAGGCAGTGAGCACAGTCACTGCCGCGAGGATGAGGATTGATATCTTCGATCTCATGATCTGTTACCAGTTCTCCATGATAGCCTTTGCTTCAGCCTTTGCTGCCTTCTGTAAGAGCCCGTCATCCTTAAGAGCCTCTGCATCCTTGGAATTGGAAACAAAAGC
>JAIKXV010000105.1 GCA_024683935.1 Lachnospiraceae bacterium
AAGGAGAGCGTACTGACTCCCTCAACTCTCTTATCTATCGCACGGTTTACGGCTGACAGGAGCTCATTCTTTGAAACAGTGGAAGCATCAGGGTCATTGAGCAGAGCCTTATCTTCTTCTGTCAGGATCTCGCTTAAAGCCCTTCCGGATTCAAATCTGTCCGTCACCTTTTCAGGAAAACCGCTTATCTCTACCCTTATATCCCTTGACGGATCATCTATAAAGCGGAGATTTATGCCGCTCAACGTTCTTTTATCGGGATAATCTTTATCGGCTCCCTCTCCGTATAACGGGAGGAAGAGACCCTTTTCATAGCCTTCAGTATTCTTAAATACTTTTTCAAAATTTGATTTGTTATAAAAGGGTAATCTGTAGTTTGGCAGTGAATCATTAAAATCAAGGGTATATTCAGAGAACTGCCAGTTTTCGTAATTATCCCCTGTGGCTTTTCCTTCAGGGAATAAGGGCATGACAGCCGGACAGTGATCTGCGGTATTTACCTCATTATAAAATTCATATTCATCATAAACATTTTTTTCTATATGCCAGATAACTATACCGTTTGGATCACAATATTCCCCGTTTGCCATACAGTTCCCATATTTCCAGAGGCCTTCATCCATCCCTTCAGCCCTCCGGTTTTCAAGGAGATAGTATTCCCCCTTCCTTCCGGTCGGTATGCGGAGGATATTATAGCCATTAGAAGATTCCTGGCTCGAAAGAGTATATATGCCGTTTTTTGTGACCTCCTCGGGTTCTATCCAATGAAGCAATGCCCTGTTGAAAGCGTCAATACCCGTGGCTTTATCCTCTCCTGTGCTGTCGGTAGCATAGATTCCGCCATGCATGACACTCAACAGATAGAAATCATACCCCCGCCATTTAGCCAGTTCCGGGTAATATTTTTCTATAAATTGACTGTCATACAGGTCTTTAAACCCCAGATAATGTCCGAGTTCATGGTACATTACGCCCGGATAATCCTGTCTTTCCTGCTGACCTATTATTTTTTTACGATCCGTTATGGCAATATATGGGACGCGAGCCACTTCACCATTGTTTATTAGATAAATACAATGTTGATGGGGCCAAAGCAACTGATCAGCAGATACACTCGGATTCATACTGCTGGCAGCATTGTATCCTGCAAAAATAAAGCTTACTCCCAGCTCATTTTCATCAATATCTCCGTTTCCGTTTTTATCATAATCAAAAATATCAATATAGGGATCTGCTGCATTTAAAACATCTACGAGTGTATCTGCAATTTCCTCAACCGAATTATCACTTAAAGTACCCCATTCGCCGTGAGCACTGTCCAATGATACATGTATGATCCCGTCATCCTTTTCATCAAATCCGGGAGTGGAATTATGGATCTCACAGCTTTCCTTTGCCGGAACAAAGGTAAATTTGTGGTCTGACATCTCATAGTAATAATTCTGAAGAGTATCACCATCGCCATAGAGTTTATTACTCCATACATAATCCTCTCTGTATGGGACATTATTAAAACTCACTACTATAGTTATCAGGGGCAGGGTCTTTAATCCCGGAGACCCTGAAACAGAATCCAGCTCTGAATCGCCGTTTTCCCCGTCAAGTCTGTCGAGCGTCACAGGTTCCGCGGCTTCTTCCCTTAACTCATCACCAGTACCCTGCCCTGTAAGAGCAGCAAACCGCCTCTTTATATCCCCGTCAGACAGTTCCGAAACCATAAGCTTTTCCCCGTCCGTCTCCCCAACAGAAAAAAGAGACAGGATATCCCCGTCTCTTTTAACATAGTGATAATCATTATCATCATCCCATACGAGAATATACCCATCAAGGTCCGCGTAATAATGGAAAAACTCATCTCCCCGCAGAGAAACAGTGATCTTACTCCCGTCACTCTGTGTATATTCCATAGGCGTACTGTTTGCGGGCACAGCATATACATCCGATATAAAGAGAAGCATAAACATCGGCAGGAAAAGCACTATGGACTTAAACGTCTTACATATTGTCTTTAACATAGTAGTGGCGGGCGAGCCAGCGGGACAGTCCGTCCAAACCGGGATAAACTATACGCTCGCTGATATTAAGCTGGTCTAAGAGATCCCGCACCTGCCAGCGGATCTCTTTCTTTATAATGTATCTGACGGTTCTCTCAGTATGCTCCTTAAGGAAGGTCTCCACATCCTCCATATCATAGGGCACTATCGCAAAGAAGGAATACTGGTTAATTATCCGCTGCTCAATGGAAGGCGGTTCCACGATCAGCATGGCGTTACCCTTCATGTCCTCATCATATTCCTTCGGACCCGTGCAGGCGTTCTGCAGCATCTTTAAGGAAAAGACCGTAGTCTGTTCCTTTCTCATAACCTCCTGATACTTTTCAGGCAGCATCTCGTGAAGCTCGTCCACGTCAATGCTCCAGACCACGCAGTCATGCTTGTCCATGTTCTCGAGATCCGGTTCGCTCATCGCAAAATGAAGGCTGGTAAGGGGCGAAAATGACCAGTCGAGGAGCCTGGTGGGAAGTCCGTGGTGCTGCCCTAAGATCATCTGCCTCCAGACGCTGGTCTCAATGGAGGGATCCTCCAGCGCCGCATACTTCGTGAAGTTTGACAGAATGGCAGGCTCCAGCATCCGCCTCTTGTCCTTGCAGATACGCCTCAGTGACGTAATGATCTTAAAGTCCGCATCGGGCATTCCCCGGTATATCTTTAGCGACCGGTACCTGTTCAGATCCGGCCTGAACCTCTGCTCCGTGAGCAAACTCGATATCCCGAAAATATCATCAATTTCAACCGTCTTATACATAACACACCGCCTTCTTCTTAAACATGCGATCTATATCGTGCCCCGGGCATCTTTATCTCTGTACTTAGCGACAACCATAAGATACAGCAGAATTATCATGAGTATTTTTGAAATGTTCCTCAAAAGAATACTCATTGAGAATCCAAGGTTAAAGAACATTACAATAATGCAGATGTTCATGACAGCTGCAATAAAGGCGAGCAGCAGCGAAATGCGCTTTCCAAGATTCGGAGCGAAGGCAAGAAACAGAAGCATACTGTATTCTATTATCCAGGACATGAATATGACGATCATGCGGGGCGGAATACCGTTCGGTGTAAGAACAGAATATGAGCCTCCAAGAACAGAAAGGATGAAAATAACCTGGGAAATAAGATAGGTATAAATATATCCCTTGTAAAAAAAGGCCATTTTCTTAGTGCCCTCTTTCAGTATGTAGATCAGGGCAAAGACAAGCGAAATGAAATTGGGCAAAACCAGCAGCCAGACATTAGCCGACATGAAATCCCTCAAACGCTGATGGGAGGCTCCGGCCATAGAGTAGTCGGCAATAACAGATGCGGCCGTCATAGCAAAAGCAGCTGCAATAATAATAAGGCACAAGGCTTTCAAACCCTTTTTCATAACGCTGTCTCCTATATCCTATCCCGCCTGCTTAATATGCTGTACAAGGTTAATGGCAAAACCCAAATATTTAGACCGAAGCCGTTGGCATCCTTCATCCGGATCCCCCGACATTCTGCTCCCCAAGAGATATACATAATATATCACAAATACGAATTTTTTACCCTGTTATCAGCATCTTTAAGATGGTATAATTCATCAATATGATTAAAGCGCTAAAAGTAATTGTCACCACACAAGCTTGCTTGTGGTGGGGACAAGAACTTTGGGCGCACCCCTACACGAGCATGAAGTGGGGAAGGGGTCCCGCGAAAAGGCAAAACATCCGGTGGATGTTTTGCGGGCACGCTTTGACGCGCCAAGCGCGGCAGTGCCCCGTTGAGTGTGGGGTAGGATTGTGGAAGTGCGTAGCACGGAACAATCCGTATTTAATCAAAATGTGACTTTTGGCGTCCG
>JAIKXV010000135.1 GCA_024683935.1 Lachnospiraceae bacterium
TGCTCTTTTGCCAGGAGCTCCTGATAGTGCTTTAATGCCGCATCATCCGGATCGATGATCAGCTTCCCCGTGAAGCCGTCAACTATGGCGCTCTTACCCTCCATGTCATCCGAATAATCCACACTGATCAGCGCAGGGATATTCATGGTCCTTGCCAGTATGGATGTATGTGAATTGGCAGATCCCAGACGGGTCACAAAGGACAGTATCTTTGATTTATCCAGCTGTACCGTTTCGGAGGGGGCCAGGTCCTCCGCCAGCAGGATCACGGGTTTATCGCTTGAAACGCCCGATTCCTCTCTGCCGGACAGTATCTTTATCACTCGGCTGCTCACATCCTTTACATCCGCTGCCCTGGCCTGCATGTATTCATCTTCCATCTCGGAGAACATTGCCGCAAAATCACAGGCGGTCTTATGCACAGCATATTCCGCATTCAGTGACTCATCCTTTATCATGCCCTCCACGGACTCAAGGTAATCATCATCCTCCAGCATCATCTGATGCACTTCAAAAACCGCGGCGTTCTCTTCGCCCACTTCTGCGACGGCCTTGTCATAGAGCTCCTGCAGTTCTTCCCGGGCTTTCTCTACAGCCTCTTCAAAGCGGGAAAACTCCTTTTCCGGATCCCCGACCGTGGTTTCCTTTATCTCCTCCGCCGCCTTATGGTAGACAGCTATAGGACCGATTGCAATACCTCCAAAAACCGCTTTTCCTGTGATTTCCTGCATATAATGACCCCCTGTTTCAGAAACCTGCGGATTACGGATTTATTATATCACGATTCTGACGCCAAACGTACAAAATTACTGTATCTCTTTCTCGTGCAGTTCCTGAATATCATCTAATGCAGAGAGCATGGGTTTGATCTCCCTTCCGCGGATCTTCCTGTCCACGTAGTTTTTCGTGATCTGCATAACCACGCCGCTTAAGGAGATGACACCTATCAGGTTGGGGATAGCCATCATTCCGTTGAAGGTATCGGACAGATCCCAGGCAAGGGTCAGATCCATGGTGGCTCCTATAACAATAAAGAGGACAAAGAGGATCTGATAGAATTTCATTGCTGCAGTTCCGAAGAGATACTCAAAGCCCTTGCTGCCGTACTGGCTCCATCCGAGTACCGTTGAAAAAGCAAAGAACAGAATGGCTATGGCGATGAAGGCTCCTCCTGCCTTTCCGAATACTGTTGAAAAGGCGTCTGCCACCAGGGCTGTGGAAACCTGTGAAGAGATCACTTCTCCGGTATTCAGATCCACGAGACCGCTGGAAAGAACCGCAAATGCAGTAAGGGTGCAGACTATTATCGTATCCGCAAATACTTCGAAGATACCCCACATTCCCTGTACTACAGGTTCTCTTACATTGGAGCTGGAATGAACCATAACTGAGGATCCGAGCCCCGCTTCATTGGAGAACACGCCTCTCTTCATACCCCACTGAACAGCCATTGCCACGCCGCTTCCGACGATACCGCCTCCAACGGCCTTCATTCCGAAAGCACCTTTTATAATAGAACCGAATATAGCTCCTGCCTTGTCAATATTAACGATAAATACCACTAAAGCACCGATCAGATAGATCACTGCCATGAAGGGCACCAGCCTCTCGGTAACGGATGCGATCCTCTTCAGGCCGCCCACTATTACCAGTCCTGCAAGTACCATCAGAACGATACCTGTGGCCAGGGCAGGAACGCCAAAAGCGGAATTCATATTGGTCGCAATGGAATTGATCTGGCTCATATTTCCGATACCGAAGGATGCGATCACGCAGAAAATACTGAATAAAACTGCGAGAACCGCGCCGATCTGTTTGCAGCCCTTCTTTGCCCCCAGGCCGTCCTTCAGATAATACATGGCGCCGCCGCACCACTCATCACGCTCATTCCTTCTTCTGTAATAAATACCGAGCACGTTCTCGGAAAAGTTCGTCATCATTCCAAAAAAGGCCACTATCCACATCCAGAATATGGCTCCGGGGCCTCCGGATACTATTGCCGCAGCCACTCCCGCGATATTACCTGTTCCTATGGTAGCCGCAAGAGCGGTACAAAGGCTCTGGAACTGTGATATCTGCATGTCATCCTTACCGGTATGGGCAGTTACCTTCTCGTCCCTGAATATGCCGCCAATGGTATTTTTTACCCAGTGCTTGAAATGACTGATCTGGAATACCTTTGTAAGGATAGTCATCAGTATTCCCGTGCCCACCAGCAGGATCAGCATGGGAAGTCCCCACACAAATCCGTTTACGGCTGAATTGATGGTTTCAATACTTGAGATGATGTTGTTCATACTTTGTCTGTGCCTCTCCTTTCTTTATATGCCTTAGATATTTCCTGCCGGATTCCCCCATATCCGGTCCTTAGAAAAAAGGCGTAACGACAGTTTGAGTCGAAACGCCTTTGTTTCTGTATAATTTATATACCGTTATTACGTCAGCCGGTTGTTTTCAACTGGAAAACGTCTTACCATCCCTGGGTTCCGTGTCCTGCATAGTGATTGAGAAGCGCATCCCAATTACCCTGTATTGTTGCATCGTCTGTATTCTTTACGGTCTTCCAGTACTTATACACCTCGGCACAGCCGTTGGCGTCAACACCGTGAAGACTTACTGCCCAGCCGGGTAATCCGGTAGGAACTACAGGAGCTGCGGGTGCCTGTACTGCAGGAGCCGCAGGTGCTGCCTGAGCTGCGGGTGCTGCCTGGGCTGAAGGTGCTGCCTGGGCTGCGGGTGCTGCCTGGGCTGCAGGTGCTGCCTGGGCTGCAGGTGCTGCCTGAGCTGCGGGTGCTGCGCCTACGCTTGCTGCTGCCTGCTGAGCCTGCATCAGTGATACAAGAGCTGTGTTATTGGCAGCTGCCGCAGGTGCTGCAGCGTTAGGATCTGCAACGGTAGTAGCGCTTATAGCCGGTGTAGGAAGAGAAGCCTTCTTTGCATTTATAGCTTCCGCACCAAGGCTGTCGGGAAGATAAACTGCATTATATGTAGTATTGGCAGTTACGTTCTTAAGAGACTTATCAAATCCGCAGAAGGTAAATCCTCCGTAAAGAGGAACTGCAGGCGCTGTAACATCGCTTCCGGCGGTTACATACTTACCTGTAGAATTAACTCCGCAGATAAAGTTTACAAATACGAGAGGCTTTGCATCCTCAGCCATAACAGGCACTGCTGAAGTCACAATGCAGACTGCAGCTAAAATTCCGGCAAAAATCTTTTTCATTCCTTTTCTCAATTTCTTCATCTCCATTTCCATTACAGACTATCCATATAGTCAGTTTTGTTTTGCGTTAATCATTATAGTGATAAAGGATAATCAAGTCAAATACCGGCAAAATAAATTTTTTCTAAAAATTCATTCAAAAAGTATAAAAAAATACTTGCAAACTGAATTGACCTATAATATAATAGCTCTTGCGTTGTGGGCGGAACGCCTAGCATACAGCGTTTAAGCGCTTCTAGCTCAGTTGGTAGAGCACCTGACTCTTAATCAGGGTGTCCAGGGTTCGAGTCCCTGGAGGCGCACTCGGGGCACTGGTTTTGTGGACGTAAGAGCCATGGGGTCGGTGCTTTATTTTTAACAAAGCCTTTTTTCGAAGCGTGGCAAAATGTCCGGTGGACATTTTGCGGGCACGTTTACGAGCGCTAAGCGCGAGTGTGCCCCGGAAGTTTGGTAGAGCGCTGCGTTTGGGATGGCAAAAGATCCGGTGGATCTTTTGCGGGCATGTTTACGAGCGCTAAGCGCGAGTGTGCCCCGATAGAGGTCGCAAGTTTTACAATTTAATAGCGAAGCGTGGCTCAGTTTGGTAGAGCGCTGCGTTCGGGACGCAGAGGTCGCAAGTTCAAATCTTGTCGCTTCGATTAAAAAAAGGATGCCACCCGGCATCCTTTTTTAATCGAAATGAAGGTATATGAACTTGCGACCTCGATGTGTTCCGAATGCACGCGTTCGGGATGCAAAACGTGCCAGTGGCACGTTTTGAGCCGCGTTTAGCCGAGCTGAGCGAGGCTGCGGCCGAGAGAGGTCGCAAATCTTGTCGCTTCGATCCACTGTTTACAAGGGTTTCAGGGTTTTCTGAAACCCTTGTTTTTTGTCTATATCTACTTTTCATCTACTTTTTTGATTTATCTTCGGGTTTATATTTTTTCATCGGGAGCATATCATTAAGTTTTCTTGTCAGTTCTTCCTTGGCTTTTTTCTCCCTGATCTTTGCATAAATCTTAAGTGTAGTTTCTATATCCTTATGTCCAACCCTCTTCTGTATTGATTTTAAATCCACACCATTATGCACAAGAAGTATCCCTTAATTATCAATTCTGAGTCATCAAGCTTACGGTGCTATACCTGGATCATAATATCGTACCCGTTTCTGTACATACACCCTTCGCTGCCACCCATTACTCCCTCATCACACTTCCACACGATATTTAAGGAGCTATATACGCAGATATATACGGATCCGTAGGTTCTAAATTTCAAAAAAGGATATAGTGTATAGCATCTATTCCAGCAGCATTTGCTCGTTTATGGGTTCTAAGACGCATCATTACTGGTTTCGTCCGATACAGACGAGACAAAATACATCAAGTTTTGTTGCAGCTTGAAAAATATCGAATCATTGAAAAGAGGTTAAGATATATCAATATTGGGAAAGACTTCCGGCACCCGATCATGGCACCCATTATCATAAACACTGTGATGGAAAAAGCATAATCAGGTGTTTTCTGGGTGCTAAATTG
>JAIKXV010000144.1 GCA_024683935.1 Lachnospiraceae bacterium
TAATGGACTGGCTCACAGATGATGTTGACAGCATAACAGGACTGCATCACAACCATGTGGTGAGGATCGCATATCATTAAAAAAGAATTTCCCACAAAATGTAAAATATTACTGTTTTGAAAAAAAACTCTACATGATACAGTTATGGTAGAGTTTTTTTGTGTGCTCAAAAAAGGAAGGGGGCATATTATGGCTGAAGATCTGATTCTTGAACTTAAAGGGATTACAAAGATCTTTCCCGGAGTAAAGGCACTTGACGATGTCCATTTTCAGCTGAGACGCGGTGAGGTTCACGCTCTGATGGGTGAGAACGGTGCCGGAAAATCCACATTTATCAAGGTTATCACCGGCGTACACAGGCCTAACAGCGGTCGTATGCTGCTGGAAGGCAAGGAAGTTACGTTTAAATCTACGGACGAGTCCTCCAAGATGGGAATAGCGGCTATTTATCAGCATGTTACCGCGTTTCCCGATCTTTCGGTTACGGAAAATATCTTCATGGGACAGGAGATAAAGAACGGACTTGGAATATACAAATGGCCGGAAATGACCAAAAGAGCGAAGGAGCTCATCGAACCCTTAAGTCCTGATATAGATGTTAACAAGGCCATGTCTACCCTTTCCGTAGCGCAGCAGCAGTTAGTCGAGATCGCCAAAGCGCTTTCCAGAAATGCCCGTATCCTTATAATGGACGAGCCCACGGCTTCCCTTTCCAAGAAAGAATGCGAACAGCTCTACCAGATCACCGAGAGATTGAGGGACGAGGGTGTTTCGATCATATTCATCACACATAAATTTGAAGATATGTACCGTCTGGCTTCGAGAGTCACGGTATTCAGAGATGCCCAGTACATAGGCAACTGGGATGTGGACAAGATCTCCAATAACGACCTTATCAATGCTATGGTAGGCCGTGAGCTTACAGCCATGTATCCCGAAAAGACCGCGAAGATCGGCGATGTGGTAATGGAGGTCAAAGATATTTCGAAGGAGGGATATTTCAAGAACATCTCCTTTGATGTCCGCAAGGGCGAGATCCTGGCACTCACCGGTCTTGTGGGCGCGGGGCGTACCGAGGTCTGCCAGAGTATTTACGGCATCATGCCTCCCGACAGCGGAAGGATAGTCTTCGAAGGAAAAGATGTTTCGATCAAGAGCCCCATCGATGCGTTAAAGCTGGGTATAGGACTTCTTCCCGAGGACAGACAGACACAGGGACTCATAAACGAGCTGCCGATCTACCAGAACGTTACTTCAGCAGATATGAACAAGTTCATCAAAGGCGGAGTAGTGGATACTAAGGAAGAGCAGAAGAAGGCCATCGAGCTCTGCCAGAAGATACAGCTTAAGGCTTCGGATATAAGCGCACCTCCTTCGTCGCTGTCCGGCGGTAACCAGCAGAAGGTCGTATTTGCAAAGCTCTTAAACTGCGACCTTAAGGTGCTGATCCTCGACGAGCCCACAAAGGGTATCGATGTGGGAGCGAAGTATTCGATATATGAGATAATGAACGAGCTTGCGGCCAACGGCTATGCGATAATCATGGTATCCTCGGAAATGCCCGAGGTTCTCGGTATGGCCGACCGTATAGTGGTACTGCGTAACGGACGTGTTGCCGGAGAATTTGATCCTAAGGAAGCCACACAGGAGCAGATCCTCAACGCTTCACTGCAGGTTAAGGCTGAAGGAGGTAATTGAGATGAGCAATAACAAATCCTTTGTTTCAAAGCTGACCGGAAGCCGTAACTTCGGACTGGTCATAGTATTTATAATCATAGTGCTGATAGCCGTTATCGTAACGCCGTCGATATTCAAGCCCAATACCTTCATAGGTATGATACAGAATAACGCGGTATACGGACTTCTGGCTGTAGCGGAAATGCTGGTCATCATAACCGGAGGTATCGATATTTCGATAGGTTCCATTCTGGCTTTCGTAGGTGCGGTTACGACGAGATATATGTCGGAGCACATGGAATGGCCTTCCTTTATCTGGATCCTGGTGGCGCTGGGAGTCGGGCTCCTCTGCGGAATGCTTAACGGTGTGCTGGTGGGATACCTGCACATTGTCCCGATGATAGCGACCCTCGGCACGATGTATATCTTCAGAGGAATGGCTTTCCTGATAAGCGGAGGACAGTGGTGGATGCCTCACCAGATAGCGCAGTCCTATCAGGAATGGGCGATTAAAAAGATTGCCGGATTACCGGGCATCATATGGATATTGATAATCCTGTTCGTGGTATTCGGTTTCTTCCTTTCGATGACGACTCACGGCCGCCGTATCTACGCTATAGGTACCAGCCGTGAATCCTCGGCGGTAGCCGGTATCAAGGACTCAACGGTCATCTTCCGTTCCATGGCCTTATGCGGAATGCTTGCAGGCCTTGCGGGCATGCTATATACGGCGAACTATGCAACATACGTTTACAACATCGGTGAGAGCTACGAGATGACGGCCATCGCCATCTGTGTTCTCGGCGGAGTCAGCATCACCGGCGGCCGCGGCCGTATGGACGGTGTTGTCATCGCCTTCATACTGATGTCCTTTATAACACAGTTTATCAGTCTGCTTCCCGGTCTTTCGGTATGGTCAAACGCGATTCAGGGTGCGATCATAATCGGAGCCGTAGGACTGAACTTCTTTACGATAAGACAGGCAGAGAAGAGAGCTTTGAAGGAAAGGAGTGAGTTGATCTAATGGCTGACAATAATATTAAAACACGTGACCTTACCGCCGATGAGGGCTTTAAGCTCGGCGCTTTCCTTAAAAGCTGGGAGATGGTACTGGTCTACATACTGATAATAATCAACATAGTATTGAGTGTGGCCCGTCCCGATCTTTATTCTCTGACGACGCTGCAGTCGATAATCCAGTCCGGTATGGACGTAAGCCCGCTGGTTCTGGGTATGGTACTCGTTCTTATGCTTGGAGATATCGATGTTTCGTGTGCGGCGGTCATGATATTCGCTTCGATGTGCACGGGACTGACCATCGATCACGGTGCACCCATGATAGTCGGAGTTCTCATGGGACTTTTAGGCGGTGTTTTCTGCGGAGCCATAAACGGCTTCCTGGTTGCATACATAGGGATGCCGGCGGTTATCGTTACGATATCCTCCTCGATGCTCTTCAGGGGTATAGTTGAGATCATCCTTAACGTAAACAGCCTGAAGAACTTCCCGGAATTTTATGTAAGCGTTTCATGGAACAATATAGCGAACTTCTTCCCTGTTTCGCTCCTTATCTTCCTTATTATGGGAGGCATATTTATTTATCTTTTGCAGAAGTCGAAATTCGGGCGTACGCTCTACATCATCGGAAACAACGCAACCTGCGGTCAGTATTCCGGTATCGACGTTAAGAAGACCAAGCTTATCGTATTCATGATAATGGGACTTATGTCCGGTATAGCTTCGATCTTCTTCGTAGGACGTATGGGAGGCTCGGTATCCTCCTCAATGGGTACCGGCTACGAGATGAACGCCATTGCCACCTGCGTACTCGGCGGCGTTTCCACCAACGGCGGCAAGGGTAAGGTCAACGGACCGATCATCGCGACGCTGATCATGGCCTTCCTTACGTATACGCTCGGCCTTATGAACATAGACGCGAACAACCGTAAGATCGTTACAGGTATCGTACTTATCATCGCGATCCTTATCTCTAACTTCCGTGATCGCTCGGATGCAAAAAAGAAGTCGGTCGCTGCCGCAGCTGCAAAAGTTGCAGAAGCTAAGTAAGGGAATGTAAAAATATGGTTCTGAAGCTGAACGGTTTTCGATGAAAAGACAGCCTCTCAGGGGAGGTTCTTTACAGGGATTTTCATTCCTTGAAAATATCGGCGTAGTCATGTAGGAGTGACTACGCCGTTTTTTCGCTTTGACGACGGCATGAGATTCCTGATACTGTTATCAGCCGTCTGAAAAAAGGACGAAAGATCCGAGTCCGAAAGAAGCATTCTGATTGCACAGCAAGGCGCTACATGATATAATTCCTTTAATATCCGGGGATTTATACAGGGGGTGTTACATTAGTGCATTCTTTCAAAAATAAAGCCGGACATACTTTATGAAGCGTAGACTTACCCCTCACGTATCGGATACAAGAATATTATCTTCTGTGGAGGAAACGATGGCGTTTAATCTGAAAAACCTTAATCTGAATAACATTTTGGGAGACCAGGGTGACGATCCGAAACCTGCCAATCCCATCTTAAGCGTTATTAAAAATAATTCGAGGAACGGAGAACTCTGTTACAAGGTTCCAAGCGAAGATTTCAATACCGGTGCACAGCTCATAGTCGCTGAATATGAGGAAGCCCTTTTCATGAAAGACGGCATAATCGAGGAGGTCTTTGCTCCGGGTAAATATACTCTTACAACCCAGAATTATCCATTCCTGACCAGATTTCTCACAGGGATCCTTTCCAACGGAGAGAGTCCTTTTAACTGCAAGGTCTATTATATCAACAAAAGCCATCACCTGGAGCTGAAATGGGGAACCACCGATCCTATCCGTGTGCTGGATCCGGTGTTGGGAATAGATCTTCAGATCTCCGCCAGGGGAGCCTATTCCGTCGCTGTAAGTAACGGAAAGAAGTTCTTCTTAAAACTGGTGGGAGGAAACGGAGGCTCTATCCAGACTGGAGGCAGAAAGGGTAATGTGGACGAAGAGGCCATAAAGAACAGCTTCAAGACTGCTTTCAAACAGAATATCACAGATGAGCTGGCCGCCTATCTTACTCAGGGAGAGGAAGAGGTAATGGTGGTTTTGAACCGGAAAAAGGCTTTGGCGGAATCCCTTAAGGCTCCTCTTAACGAGATATTGGATGAGTACGGAATGGAGCTCGTCAATTTCTATATAGAAAACATCCAGATACCTGAGAATGATCCCTACATGCAGCGTATCAGGGAGATGCGCATTTCCCGTCAGGAGAAGATGTTTGACCGTGAGCAGACTCTTGCGGATAACAGACTACAGCTCGGTATAAACCGGGAGGCTGCGGATACGGACAGATATGTTTCAGGCCAGCAGGCACAGGCGGATTACGAGCGTATGCGTATCAGGGATCAGGATGGTAATAACGGCTGGGCCAGACAGGAGGCCTCCGATATAATGAAGACAGCGGCAGCCAACGAAGGCGAAGGCGGCTTCTTCATGCAGGCCGGCATAGGCCTGGGAATGGGCTCCTCCATAGGACAGGCAGCCGGAAATATGGTAAACAATCTCTATTCACAGAACGGGCCCGGACGCTCGGCCGGTGCTCCGACGATCTGTGGAAAATGCGGAGCTGCTGTTCCCGAGGGAATGAAATTCTGCGGCAGTTGCGGTTCACCCGTCGAGGCTCCTGTTCAGACCTGCGCTAACTGCGGAGCACAGATACCTGCCGGAATGAAATTCTGCGGAGTTTGTGGATCCCCTGTAGGGCCGGTTAAGCGCGTCTGCTCCAGATGTGGGGCGGAGCTCATGGAGGGCATGAAATTCTGCGGTATCTGCGGTAATAAAGAGATATAATAAAGGAGGTTATTGTGAAGGGCGGAAAACTTCTGAATTCCGGCGTTGCCATGGTTATGGCTGTAGCTGTCATCGCCGCGAACATATGTCTTTTTAAGGTAGTAAAGGATTATTATCCTGTTTTCTGGATCAGCTTCGGCTTTTCCATGGTAGCCTGCGTTCTT
>JAIKXV010000006.1 GCA_024683935.1 Lachnospiraceae bacterium
CAAGCGACCCATACCCCGGTTCATAATCCAAGGACAGCCGGTACATATGCCTCGATATGTACTCCCTCAGGCAGATATTCTTCCATGATTATCCTTCAAAAAGTCTCTATTCCCATCCGGATCCTTTAGGGAAGTCCTCACAGTGGCATAAGCTCTGTTATCCCTGAAGTCCTCCTCTCCGGAAACAAGATCCATTTTATTAAATACGGTGATAACCGGCTTTCCCATGGCTCCCAGCTCCCGCAGGGTTTCATATACCACTTCCATATGCATATCGATATCCGGATCGGAAGCATCAACCACATGGATCAGGATATCAGCGTATTTTGCTTCCTCTAATGTGCTTTTGAAGGCTTCGATAAGATTATGTGGCAGCTTACTTATAAAGCCGACAGTATCCGTAAGCAGCACCTCCATCCCCTCCGGCAGGGCACATATCCTTGTAGTGGGATCCAGCGTTGCAAAAAGCATATCCGCCTCCTTTACATCGGCTGCCGTAACACGGTTTAGAAGAGTTGACTTTCCTGCATTGGTATACCCCACTATTGCCGCAACCGGAATACCGCTTTGGAGCCTTTTCTGTCTGCCGGTATTTCTGCTATCCTTCAGCTTTTTCACCTCCGACCTAAGGGAAGACAGACGTTTCCTTATGGTCCTTTTGTCAGTTTCCAGCTTGGTCTCTCCGGGTCCCCTGGTTCCTATTCCCCCTCCAAGTCTGGACAGAGCCTTTCCTATCCCCGCAAGATGGGAAGCACGATATTCAAGCTGGGCCATTTCCACCTGCAGCTTTCCCTCCGCTGTCAGGGCATGGGCTGCAAAAATATCCAGGATCAGTATTGTCCTGTCTATAACCTTTACTCTCAGAATATCCGAAAGATTTCTTATCTGTGCTGCCGTCAGCTCATCATCACAGATAATGCCGTCGGCATTTAATTCATCTATAAGGAGAGCAACCTCCTCTGCTTTCCCCTTTCCGATATAGGTGGTAGGATTCGGATGCTCAAGCCGCTGCATAACCTTAAATACAGCTTTTCCGCCTGCCGTATCCGTGAGAAACTCCAGTTCCTTCAGCATTGCCTCAGCCTTGTCCTCATTTTCGTCATACACACAGACAAGAATATACTTTTCTTTTTTGATCTCGGTTTCTATCATCTTAAAATCCTTCATTACCCTTTCAACCCTGTCCGGCAAAGACTGTCCTGTTTTTCCTTTAATAAAATCCGGATAAATGTTATTCTTTTTATTGGATACATTGCCGGATCCCCCGGAGGTTGATCCTCTTTATCTGAGACAGGTTCAAATCTTGAAGAGATCAGACCATTTCTTTAATCATCATCTTCATCATCATTGTCGTCATCATCTTCATCATCCCTGTCATCATCCTCTTCCCAGTTTTCCCGATCACTGTCCAGGATCTCGCCGGTATGTGCATCGATCTCGTATTCATATTCCGCTACGCCGTATTTATAAAAATCTATCTCATATATATCTCTGCCCTCATCCCGCTCTTTCTTTGCTTTGTCAAAAGTAACCTCCGACATATTTAATCCTGCATGCTGTACAGCTGCCTTTTTCGCGTCCTCAAGCCCGGTATCGACCGAGGCTCCTTTATTCACTACTGTACCCTTCCGTGGCTGAGCACTCCCGGCCATGGCTTCACCCAATAAAACCGTATCTGACAGCTCCGCTGTCTTCGTTATTATTTCTCCTGTTTTAGCATTTATCTGATAATCATATTCTCCATTTTCTGTTTCAAAACCTATAGCATAGTAGGCAATCCCTCCGGCCTCCTCCAGCTTTGTCTCCACTTTTTTCACATTCTCCGGCTTCACCACAGCATCAATATAGGCAAAATTCTGCGCGGTTTCAGTACTTATCATTTCTGCACGCTTAAACTGCATTATCATACTTACGATCCCAATAGATAACACTGCTGCCATTATCGATATTCCTATTATTATTTTCCTGTCTTCTAATATATTCATAATTTTTTCTCCTTATCTAATTTATCCGTGGGAACATTATTCTGAATCTGCTGCCCCTGCCTTCACTGCTGTCAAGGGAAAGAGAAGCACTGTGAATCTGCGCTATCATCTCCACCATTGAAAGCCCGAGTCCTGTTCCCGGAGTGGATCTGGAGGCATCCACCCTGTAAAAGCGGTCAAATATTTTTTTCTGTTCCTCCTTTGGGATCCCTATACCGTTATCCTCCACACAAAGCTCGGCTCCCTCTTCGGTATTTTTAACCGAAATAAGCACATAGCCTCCCTCGATCCCATATTTGATCCCGTTTGTAACGAGATTCTGTACCAGTCTGATCAGAAGCTCCCTGTTTCCTTTTATTTTTACATCATCCTCTATATC
>JAIKXV010000008.1 GCA_024683935.1 Lachnospiraceae bacterium
GACAGTGCACAATAATATAGAGAATAGAAAGATAACTCAGAAAGAGGTAACCGTACTAAATGATATATTTATGTTGTATGACACTGATAATCAACTATTAGCTCAAGTAAAAACAGAGTTCATGAAATTATGGGACTCTTATGATTCGTTGCGACGTTTGAAAGAATGGTGGGACTCCATACCCTGTAGTGTGCAGATTACACAAGTTGGAAATGTTCTCGCACACACAAATGCGAAACGATGCGATCCGCAAATACCGGATTTGATTTAATGGGAGATATGAGTTACGATTACAACAAGATAATTTAATCAATTACTAAAATAATTTCCTGTACCCTAAAACAGTGTACAGGAAAAATATATTCCAAACAAGACATACAGTTAATCTTGAAGACCTGTATTGTGATGATACGGCGACATTTGTCATTACTATGATCATGTTTTATCACATCAGGAATAATGAGGCGGGAGGAGAATATTAGAATGGCTGTATTACAGGAAATTAGTAGTTTTGATCAGCTGACGCCGTTCCTTAATAAGGAGGGGATCCTTGAGATTGTCATGCGCGATGAAAAGAAAAAATATAAAGCATTCCAGAAGCTTGTAATCAACAATGCGCCGGATACAGAAGTGAAAGAGCTTCTGAATAAGGCTGTCAGTGCTATGAACAGGAATGCTGTTTTATCGGAAAAGAATTATCAAATGCTTGGGAATGTCGCTATGCTGCAGCAGCAAAACCTGGCCTTGTCTGAAAAGGGCCTTCAGCTAATGATGAATGCCGCCAGGCTGCAGCAGCTGAGCCTGGTCTTCGGAGCCTTGAATCTTTCAGCTACCTGTGCCGGCTTTGCGATAATGTATGCAAAGCTTGATAAGATGAGTGGCCAGATAAATCAGGTTATGGGAACCGTGAAGCAAGGGCAGGACATCGCTGCAAACTATGAGTTCCATAAAGTGCTTTCCGAGCATTCAAACATGCTGGATTGCAGAAAGACTCAGAAGTACTATACCGAAGAACAGATGCGACAGCTCGTGGATGATGAATACAATATCCTGAAAATGCTTATCGAAGCTTTTTTGAAGGATCATACAGATGACAGGGAGAACCTGATCGTTTCAATATATTCAATGGCTTCAATGCTGGCGGTTTCATTGAGATACTTTGACGAGCTCTATTATATAAACAACAGGGAGGCAATAGGAGACGGTGATGTATGGCATGCAATGCATGACAACTGGACTGCGGTTTTTGAGAACCTTCTGTCAGATGAGTTCGTGGAAAAGATACAGGACCATGGCGTGTTTGACCTCGGACTAACTACTTTCGAGACGGATGCTTATTACATCACCCTTTGCGACCAGGTCAGGGAAATGAAAGAAACCGTGGAGGATAACCAGAAGCTTGTTATGGAGCTTGGGAGCGAAGAACTGATGGCTGCTTATGAAGCATATGTTAATCAGGAAGTTGCTGGATCGATACAGGAGGCTTTAACGCAGACTGAAGGCGCGATGGAAGCCCCAGAAGTTATGGAGGTTTGTCAGAATGCAATGAAGCAGATGGCACTGGCAGTCTAGGGGTGCATAATGGATATTGACGTAAAGAATGCCTATATAAAGGCTGTGACTTCATGCGGTTCGGAATACTTCACCGTTTTCATGGCTCAGACATACAGGTTCATCACATATATTTCTATAAATGGAGCAGACGATCGTTTTGATGAGTTCTGCAATATCTATGTGCAAAAAGAGATCGATAAGGAAAAACTGGCGGATTGTACTGATGCTTTGCCATATAGCCCTGAGGTAGTGGCTTTTTTTACGGCTCTGGGGAAATACTATATTTTCAGCAGATTTGACAGAAAAGATATCGACAAGGGGAAAATCACTGAATTTGTCAGGAATCTCCCCAAACCGGTAGCCAAGAGATCAGACGCGGTTATGCCGGCTGTTTCTGATACCGTGGCTGAAACAGAAAAACGCATGGAGGCTGAAACAGGCACGGAAATTGGAGAACCGGAGGAACAGGAGCCGGAGGAATCATTGGAGGAGCTAAAAGAAAAGCTGAATTCCATGATCGGTCTGCAGCGAGTAAAGGAGGAAGTCGAACAGATCATAAATCTCATCAGTCTTCGGAAAAAGGGAGAGGAGCTGGGCGAGAAGCAGGCACCCTTATCTCTGCATCTTGTCTTTTACGGCAATCCCGGAACAGGAAAGACTACGGTGGCCAGGCTGCTTGCAAGGATATACAGAGCCCTCGGGGTGTTGTCAAAGGGACAGTTAGTAGAAGTAGACAGGGGCGGTCTGGTAGGTGGCTATGTAGGGCAGACAGCCATTAAGACCCAGGAGGTTATCGACAAGGCAATGGGTGGCATCCTCTTTATCGACGAGGCATATTCGCTTACGCATGGCAGGGGAGAGAGCGATTTCGGTCAGGAGGCTGTTGATACGATCCTTAAGGCTATGGAAGACCGCCGTGATGACTTTATTGTTATTGTTGCCGGATATCCTGACCTGATGAAGGAGTTTATCAGCTCTAATCCCGGCCTGAAGTCCCGTTTTAACCAATACATATATTTTGAAGATTATACTCCGGAACAGTTGAGGGATATATTTAAACTGCAGTGTTCAGGCCAGAATCTTGTCTTGGCGGATGGATGCGAAGACTATCTTCTAAGCTATTTTACGGATTTATATGACCATCGTGATGCGGACTATGCAAACGGTCGCGATGTCAGAAACTATTTTGAAAAAGTGATGAGGACCCGTGCAAACCGGTTGAGCCCTATTCTCGACAGCCTTACGGTAGAGCAGTTCAGGACGATAGAGCTTGATGACCTTGAAAAGGCAAGGGAAATGAAAAACAGTAACTGGTAAGGAAGATGAGTGTATACAAAATAGATTGTTATGTCTCGGATAAGGAAGTGTATTTGCAGGAAGCATAGCAAGTAAACCGGCGGGACGGCCGGTGTATGATTTGGAAAGGAGATATTATTAGCATGGCAAAATCATTAGTGGCGTATTTCAGTGCGAGCGGAGTTACAAAGAAACTGGCAGAGAATCTTGCAGGAGCGATCGGAGCAGATCT
>JAIKXV010000009.1 GCA_024683935.1 Lachnospiraceae bacterium
AGCTCTTTAACCCCCGGAGATTATGAAACCGTCCTCGTGTTTACCGATATGGCTGACCAGACGAATCAGGCAAGGATAAAGGTTTCTTTAAGGGTTGAGAGTGCAAAGCCGAGGATCACAAAGATAAAGATATCCCCGACTTCGATAAACCAGCAGCCGGGGGATAAGGTTAAATTCGATGTCAATATAAGCGGCGAAAACAACCCGGATACATCCGTCACCTGGAAGGTAAACGGTGCCAGCAGCCCGGGGACGGGCATAGGCTCGGACGGAACCTTAAGCATAGGCAGTGACGAAAGTGCCGGCACACTTACGGTTATAGTCATTTCCAATCAGGATGATAATTACAAGGATACTGCTGCCGTAAATATCGCAAGAGGAAGTCATGCCGTTAATGCCAGGACCGAGCCTTCAGACGCGGGATATGTTTCGGGAACTGGTATCTACAGTGACGGAGACAGGGCCACTCTTACCGCGGTAGCCAATAAGGGATATGTTTTCAAGGATTGGATAACTCCGGGAAATAAGCTTGTTTCAAATTCGGCTACTTTTACGACAGATAAGATAAGCGGGAATCTGGAATATATAGCCAGATTTTCCAGATCAGGCTGCGAGATAAAGGTAAGAACTTCCAATTCAGATGCGGGAAGCGTAAAGGGTGAGGGAGTCTATGATTACGGAAAAGATGTTACCATAGAGGCAAAACCCAAAAACGGATATACCTTTGACGGCTGGTACGAGAAAGATAAGCTGGTGAGCCGGGATAAAAAATACAAGGTCAAGAATGTTCAGAAGGATCATAAATTTATAGCGGAATTCAAGAGCGATAAATATGTTGTAAATCTTGCAGCTTCTCCTTCGGAGGGAGGAAAGGTAAGCGGAGGCGGAAAGTTTGCCAAAGGAGAATCCACAACGCTTAAGGCAAGTCCGGCCAGCGGATGGCATTTTAAGGGTTATGTGCTTAATAATCAGGTGGTCTCCACTTCAATGGAACTAAAGGTTAAGGATATAGACAGAGACTTAAGCTTTACCGCATATTTTGAGAAGGACGGAGCCAAAACCTATACGATGACTTCAGGTGTGGCCAATTCCGGCGGAGTGATCCAGCCCTCCGGAAAGGTGGCTGTGACGGAAGGAAATTCAATTACCTACACCATGGCGCCGGACAATGGATACGCCGTATTAGCTGTAGCTGTGGACGGAAAGCAGATAGGTGCGGTATCTTCCTACACCTTCGAGAAAGTGACCGGAGATCATACTATAGCGGTAGCTTTTGCACCGAAGCAGAATTCGGTAGTCAATCCCAAAATGGATAAGATAATATCCACGGAAGAAGCTGCGGCGATAGCGGTAGCAAGGCTCGAAGATGCTCCGGATGATGCTGAAGGAGGAAGCTCAAAGATCATTACTCCCGAGGAGTATCAAAAAATGAAAAATGCAGCTCAAAGTACGTCTCCTGAACAGAGCCGGAGTGAGGAAAGCGTTGAAACCATAGTGGTACCGCAGGAACAGAATCTCGTCGGAATGGATGATACCGAAGGACTCGGCGAGGTGGTCGATACTTATAATCCCGATACCGCAAACGGCGTATTTCAGTCGCTGGATATAACCGAGGAGACCGCATCGAAGATGATAGATGCCGGTGATGATTCGATGCTCATAATGGAGGCTTACGAGCAGGGTTATCTTGACATAATAGTCAATAATGAATATGTAGTGCCCGGTGAAAACGGTGATATCTTCACCGACGACAGAACGATTAAAAATATGACCGAACTGGTACGCAGTGTGCTTACAAAGGAAGAAAAGCTGGAGATGATGAACGGTAAGGAGATCATGCTGAGCTTTACCGTTACAAATGCAGCAGGTATCGGGGAAGAAGAGAAAAAGGCGATGTCGGATATCTCAGGAGTTGCGATCGACAATTTCCTCTATATGACGCTGATAAAGTCCATAGACGGTATGGTTGAGACCGTGGAGGAGCTTAACTCCCCTATGGAGATCACGCTGAATATCCCGGAGGAATACAGGAATGCGGATGCGACCTTCTGTATAGTACGGGATCATAACGGACAGGTGGATGTGCTTACCGATCTGGATGATGATCCGGATACGATAACCATTAAAACAGACAGATTTTCACCCTATGCGCTGGGACACCTTTCGGACAGCAAGCCGAAAGCAGCTTTACCGACCTGGCTGATCGTGCTGATAGCAGTTGTGGTCGGAGTGGCAGTTACCTTTGCCATATTGATAATCTATGGAAATGCAAGAGCAAAAGCCAGGGCAAAGAGAAACAGACGCAGACCGGTACGGTAAGCGTAAAGGGGGATAAATGAAGGGGAAGATCAGCAATACCATAAAACTTGCAATATTCACAGCATTATTGGGCGCCTGCGCCGGGCTGGTGATATGGTGTTTTCTTAAAGGCGTCAGCATCGGAACATCACTTATCTGGCGCAAAATCCCTGAGGTCACGGGTCTGCCGTATATTACGGCAGGCCTTTGCACGTTTGGAGGCCTTTTGGCGGGTATACTGCATAAGCATTTTGGAGTGTATCCGGAGGAGCTTTCCGTTGTAATGCAAAAGATAAAGAAAGAAAAACATTACAGCTATCATCCGATGTTCATAATGCTGATATGTGCGTTCATTCCGTTGATCACCGGAGCAAGCGTCGGCCCGGAAGCCGGACTTACCGGGATAATCGCCGGGTTGTGTTATTGGATCGGTGATAATGTGACATACGCAAAAAAGAACGCGGAGGTGTTTTCGCAGATAGGCGAAGCTGTTTCATTGGGACAGCTGTTTCACTCCCCGCTGTTTGGAATAATCGCTGTCGAAGAGGAGGAATCGGATGGACAGAGTGTGATCCCGGGGCTTTCAAAAGGGCATAAGC
>JAIKXV010000011.1 GCA_024683935.1 Lachnospiraceae bacterium
TGGAGGAGCTCATCCCTGAAATGTCAGCCGGAGAGCACTCCAATGTGGGCGTGCTTGCATTTTCATTCGGCTTCACGTTGATGATGGTCCTGGATGTCGCACTGGGATAGAGGTGACCAAAGCGGAAACATAAACCATTTCAACCGGAAATCGCATGCCACTTGAAAGAGTAGAGGCACTGCAGCCTATCGCCCGGTAAAGCGGCCAAAGCGTAAATATGCTTTCGCTGATCGCATATAATCCTCCGCATACAGCCACAGTAAGACATAATTTCCCTAGATATCTTAAAGGAGTACAAATCTGTTGACATCCGAAAGACGGAGTAGTATCCTTTATGGGAATTAGATATATCTAACGCAGATGCTATCAATATAACCAAATCGGCGTTTGGTGATTTTTGAGTGGAGTGAAGAAATATCAAAAATGCTGATAAGAAACATGCTGAGGAACCTTCTTAAGAATAAGGTTCAGTTCATTTCAATATTTATCATGTCTTTCCTCGGCCTCTTTGTATTTGTGGGAATGGATTCGGAAGTTGCGGGTTTTACGCAGGCCGAAGAAGCATTTTATAACGAATACGCGCTTCCAGATATCTGGGTCAGGGGACAGAACTTCTATACGGATGACCTTGATAAAGTAAAAAGTCTTGAAGGCGTGGAGGATGTCGAAAGAAGAGCCTCTCTAAAAGGGAAATTCCTGCTTCCGGACAGGGAAGCGGACATGTATCTGAATTTTATCGAAGCAAATAATCTCTCAAGGATCGCTGTCATATCAGGTGAAGAATACGCTCCGGGAAAGAGCGGTATATGGATAGACTATGTGTTTGCAGAGAAAAACGGTCTGGCTAACGGGGACAGGGTAAAACTGAAATATGAAGGGAAAACCTTTGATGAGACCGTAAGAGGAATGATAAGGAATCCCGAATATGTTTATTTTTTACAGGACTCTGCTTCTATGATGCCGGACTACGGTTTCTATGGCATGGCATTTCTTGATTCTTCAGAATATCCCGTAGACGGAGATGTTGAATTCAACGAGCTGATAATAGATGCCGCGGAAATAGATAACACAGTCCCGGTAAATGATGATGAAAAGGCAGTAAGAAAAAGGCTGGAAAACGAAATAAGAGAAGTGCTGGAGAATGATACACTGGCGGTTCTTGATAAAGATGACCAGCTTAGTTATCAGACCTTCCGGGCTGAAATGGATCAGCACAGAGGAATGTCTTTCATGTTTCCGGTGGTATTTATGCTGATATCGGTACTCGGTATCATCACCACGATGACCAGACTCACGAAAAGACAGAGGATACAGATAGGGACCCTGAAGGCTCTGGGACTGTCAAAGACGGTGATAACACTGCACTATGTATCCTATGGATTTTTCTTAAGCCTTACGGGAAGCGTGCTGGGAGCGCTCGCCGGATATAGGTATATCGTGGAGCTTGTGCTCACTATGATGTCGGACACATATCTTATTCCAAATGCCCATGGAAAGATCACGTTTTCCGGCATCTTTGTAATTGCAGCATCTGTGGCGGTTGCAACTATTGTGAGCTTCCTGTCCTGCCGGCATGAACTTAAATATCCGCCGGCAGAGACGCTGAGGCCGGAAGCACCTAAAAATATGAAGCCGTCCCTGATAGAAAAAAGTGCACTGTGGAAGAAGCTCGGTTTTTCATCGCAGTGGAACTTAAGGGATGTGAGGCGGAATAAGGCCCGCACGATCATGGGGATCATAGGCGTGGCGGGGAGTACAATGCTCATGCTTTCCGCTTTTGGATGTCTTGATTCCATTGAATTCATAACTGACTGGATGTATGGGCAGCTTAATACGGCAGGATATCAGATAGTGATGAAAGAAGATACGTCTTATGAGGACGTATATGAATATGCAAGGAAATACAGGGGACAGATGCTGGAAAACACGGCGGCGGTATTTGAAGCCGGGGAGATTGAGAAGAACGGAACCGTGACCGTGCTTGAAAAGGGAAGCCTCTATCATTTTCAGGATGATGATTTTCAAAGTGAAAGACTGACTGAAAGCGGCATTGCGATGTCTGCGAAAATGGCGCGCTCCCTTAATATCTGGGAAGGCGATTTTGTACGCTGGCATCTGACCGGAGATGACAAATGGCAGAAGGACAGGGTGGTACAGATATATGCCAATCCCGGAACCCAGGGTATCAGCATGTACAGAAAAGTATATGAGCAGCATGAATATAAATTTGAACCAAAGATGGTGCTTACAAATATGGATTCCGCCAAAGACCTTGATGATGACATTGTTCTCGGAGTCCAGGACACCAGAGGTCTTATGCGTTCCATGGATGAAATGAAGAAGATGATGTATACGATGATGGCGATCTTTATAAGCGCAGCCGTGATACTTGGAGTAGTGGTTCTTTATAACCAGGGGATCCTTTCCTATGTGGAAAAGATAAGGGAAATGGCAACGCTTAAGGTGCTTGGATTTACAACAGGAAAGATACGGCTGATCCTCCAGCTTCAGAACGTATGGATAACGATAGCGGGGATAATCCTCGGGATACCGCTTGGAAAACTGTTGCTGTACGGAATAATGGCGGATATGCCGGAATCAATGGATTACAGAGGGATCATATTTACGCCCTCGTATCTGTACTCTGCAGTCGGAACCTTTATTTTATCGTCACTGGTAAGTGTTTTTCTCTCGAGAAAAGTGCATTCGGTTGATATGGTTGAAGCATTGAAAGGAATAGAATAGGAAATGAAAAAGGGGAAAATGATCTTAAGGATCGCAGCGGGAATTGCAGTTGCTGCGATCATCGGCGGCACAGTAGTATTTGCAATGGGTAACGGAACAAAGTATTCCGTATATGTTGCAGAGAAAAACAGCATATCCGGAA
>JAIKXV010000050.1 GCA_024683935.1 Lachnospiraceae bacterium
GATATACGGTTGATTCGTAAACCACAATGGCTCCCTTTTTCAGATTGCGTCCGACCACATGGCTTGCCCCCTCCACGGGAGAAAGATCCGGAGTGTGGTCGGTCTTTACCGGTGTAGGTACCGCAACTATAATAAAGGATGCGTCCTTAAGCCTCGATTCGTCTGCGGTGAATTCCACGCTGCATTCCTTTATCCTGTCGTCCCCCACCTCATTTGTGGGATCCTTTCCGGCTTTGTATTTTTCAATCTTTTCTTTATTGATATCAAAGCCTATGGTGGGAACATGCTCCGAAAAAGCTACGGCTATCGGCATCCCGACATAGCCTAAGCCCACCAGGGCGAGATATGATCTTTTTTCCTTGATATCCTTATAAACACTCATAAACCGGTCTCCTTACCCGTATTTTCTTATCACAAAATTTCTTAGAGCTGATTCAGCCCGTTTTATTAAAAAAAGCTTTTTCAGATCTTTCCGTTTTAACAGTCCAAGCTCGGTTTTCCTGAAAAGCCCCATGCCATCAGGTGAAGTATCCAGGATCACCTTCCTGTACGGCTCTCTTTCCGTAAGAAGCGCATACTCCCTGATCCTTTCTTCCAGAGGCCTGCCGTTTCCGGGATGAAGGTAGAGAAGCTCCAGGTATTCTCCGAGCATAACATTCAGGTACTTCCTGTCTACCGCCTTCTTAAACACCTCTCCCTTATTGCGCTTTTCCGTAAAATCCCTGTATGCCGCCAGTGTTTTTTCCATGATATCCACGATATCCGGATTAAAGCGCCTGCTTACCGAGCTTCCCGATATCCTGTAATGATACCCCAGATACGGAAGATATGAAAAGCTCCGGCAGTGATCCAGAAGGGAAAGGACAAAAACCGTATCCTGTCCCTTGATAAGCCCCGGGGTATATTTCAGGTTATTATCCCTTATTATATCATGCCTTATAAGCTTCCCCCAGGGAGCACCTACTTCAACGGCTCCAAGCCTCTTATCCCCTCTTAAAACCGCAAGCTCCAGGGTATCCCTGTCCCACAGTGAGGGATCGGGATCATCCAGTACCCTCCTTATCTCCCTGTTGGTATAATTTGTGGCATATCCGAAAAACAGGATGTCGGTCCCTGCTTTAACCGCAGCATCATATACGGTTTTCAGGCAGCCGGGGGAGATATGGTCGTCCGCATCAGTAAACAGTATATAATCTCCCGAAGCCTTCAAAAGTCCGCTGTTCCTCGCCACACTGGTCCCGCCGTTCTCCTGATTTATGTAAACCAGTTTCCCCGAAAAGGAAGCGTGCTCCTCAAGGATCTTCTCACATCCGTTTGTCGATCCGTCATTGACCGCTATGATCTCATAGTCGTCAAAATCCTGGTCTTCGAGACTTTTAAGGCACTTTTCCAGATATTCGTATCTTGTATTATATACTGGCACTATGACCGATATCTTCATTCGGTAACGTATCTCCCTGCTTCATTTCTGTTAAAATATTGCTCCGCGAGGAAGCTTTCGTCAGATCTTCTTCTGACCTCTATTCTCATGTCAAAGCCGCCGTTTTCATCCTTGCCGGTCTTTTCGGGCGTTATACCGGTCCTCTCAAGACAGAAATCAAAACCGTACATCGTACCGGTCTTTCCGGGATCATCCATAAATACCCTTATGATCCTGTCCTCATCCTCCGCCAGAAAAATATAGGACACGGCGTCTTTTTTTGTTTTTAAGAGCGTTATCTTCTGCTCCCTCCAGGCAGCCGAATCTTTTTCCCACTGTGCGGAATAAACGGGATCACTCCTGTGATCCGGGATACCGAAATTAAGCTTCAGATACTCCGCCAGATAATCGGCGGTCTTTGCGGCTCCCATAAAATTGAGATGTGATGAATCCCCGAAATCGGTGTCATAGTTGATGCCGATATCATCCAGAAGGGGATAGAAATTAATGGCCATTCCTCCCTCCTTCTTCGTATACTCCATCAGGGTATTTACCGTTTTCTGCGAATCTTCATCATAATTCGAGCGGTTTGCCGGAATGTTAACAAGTATCGGGGTTACATTATTCTCTATGCAGAGCTCCACTATCTTTTTATAATAGCGCACTCCGTCTCCTCCCTTAAACTCCTTTGTGTCCCGGATGTATTTTTCCATATCGGGAGCCTCGGCCTTATAGACCTCCGTCATTATATAAGCGCCCTTGTCATATGTGAATACGTGTCGAAAATCGTTTTCCTCAAGTTCTTTGTATCTTCCGTGGTATGCATACAGGTCAGACAGAAAAGCCGCTCTTCCCCCGTCAAAAAAGCCCGCTGCATAATCAACGGCTTCCAGCTTGGTTTTACCGAAGGGCAGTGCATCTATGGATTCATGCACAAAGGCATAGCCCTCATTTATCGCATTTTCCTCATCCGCTATCTTAAATGAATCTATGACCACAGCCTTCGGCAGCGTCTTTTCAAAAGCAGCCTTCATCACATAATATGTCATCTGTATGGACTCCCCGGCGGAAGCCAGATTATATGATGATATCCCGTGCTCTTCCCACAGATACATGGGGTCTATGCCCTCGTGCATATGGGATGATCCGAAAAACAGCACATCATAGGGCACATCCGAAGAAAAGAACTGGTCCTTATAATAATAGCTCTCCTTTTTCTTCAGTATTTCCGAAGCCACGTATACAGTGAGCATAAGAAGGAACAGAAACACGAAAGACAGTATGATTTTTTTATACTTTCCTTTTTTGCTTTCCATAGATTAAAAAAATCCCGGTTACTTTTCAGCTCCTGTCAGAATCTGAAATAGATAAAATCCGACGGATCATACATCGGTCCGTACATCCCGAATACCAGTACCGTAAGCACCGCAGCGATATAAAAAATCCACCTGAACCACAGCTCCTGCCTTTCCACAACCTCCCTGACGATGATCCTTCTCTCATTCAGAATGCTTACAAAGAGAACGACAAACAGTGAACAGGCGATGATGCAGATATCGGCCCCGTCAATACCCAGTGTTGTAAAGCTCCCGTCAAAAAGCACCCAGGGATTATAATAAAAACAGTTCCGCAGCATTTCCATGCCTATCCTGAAGCTGTCCGCCCTGAAAAATGTCCAGGCCGCCGAAGCAAGGATATAGGTAAACACCGTCCTGTACATACGTCTTCCAAAGGAATCCTCTCTTGCACCCGTGAAAGAAGAGATCTTCATCCTCAGTGGCTTAAGGATATCCCCCGCCACCTGGAAAATGCCGTTCAGTACTCCCCAGAAAACAAATTTCCATGAAGCTCCGTGCCACAGTCCGCTTAAGGCAAATACAACAAGTATATTAACATATTTCCTTATTCTTCCTTTCCGGTTTCCCCCGAGGGGAATATAGATATAATCCCTGAAAAAAGAAGTGAGCGAGATATGCCACCTTCTCCAGAAGTCTGCGACCGATGTGGCAAAATACGGTCTCTCAAAATTGGAAATAAGCTTAAATCCCAGTATTTCACCTGTCCCCAGCGCAATACAGGAATAACTCGCAAAATCAAAATAGATCTGAAGGGAATAAAGAAGTATGGCAGTCAGACTGAATAAACCGGTATACGAGCGGTACTCCCCGAATACCTTGTCAACGATCACCGCTATCCTGTCCGATAAGACCATCTTTAAGAAATAACCCCAGAGCATCAGGAGAAAACCGTTCTTTATCCTGTCCGCATCAAAGTCATGCTTTTCCTTTATCTGGCTTATGAGATGACCCGCTCTTTCTATGGGCCCGGAAAGGAGCGTCGGGAAAAACGCCACAAAAAGCATGTAATCAAACGGGTTTCTTTCCGCCTTTATCTTATCTCCCCACACATCCAGACAGTAGCTTAAAGCCGCAAAGGTATAAAAGGAAATGCCTGTCGGAAGGATAAGCTCCGGAACCGGTATCTCCGCAGACTTA
>JAIKXV010000082.1 GCA_024683935.1 Lachnospiraceae bacterium
CGGTAATACTGCTGTTGCCGCTCATGGTGAAGGAACCCCTTACAAACACACCGCCGGCGCCGACATTCCCGAGATCACATTTATTGTTTTTGATCGTGCCGCCTTCCATAATGAAGGCTGCTCTCTCATCAACTAAAACACCTCCGGCATAGTCTAAATAGTCAAATTTTTCAATATTTCCGGTAATATTGCCGCCTTTCATGGTAAAGCAGGCATTTTCTTTAACCCATACTCCGCCTGTCGGATATCCATAGCCTCCGGTGATCCCGCCGGTGCCGCCTTCGCTGCTGTCTACCAGGGTCAGGTTTCCCGACACAGTGATGACATTTCTGCCATACTCGGGTTCAGAAGGATCATAGGAAGAAGAACCCAGTCCGCGGTCTATAGTGTGGCCGTTCAGGTCAAGGACGACATGCGTACTCGTGGAAACAGTCAATGCCGTACCGCTTTCATCTGTCTGGACATCCTTTTTCAGCCGTATCTTAGTGGGATTTTCTGAATCCGTATTCGCACTGCCAAGCTCTGCCTGCAAGTCTTCCCAGCTTTCGACTTCAATATAACCATCTTCTGTCGGCTCTCCGTTTTGTGCGTCCTCAGGCTCTGCCTCTGCCTCCGGGGCAGGGGCCTCATCTATGACCTCATCCACCGCTTCGCGGTCCCCCTTCTCCGGAGGAGAAGGCTGCTCTTGCTCAACCGGGAGCTCGTCTATGGGGGCAGCCTCATCCGTCAGATTTTGGCTGACAGATTCTTCATAGGGGGAGGCAGTCTCATCAGCTTCTTCCACAGCCGGTGCGTCCGCCTGCGCCTCTTCCACAGGCCCGGCTTCAGCCTCCGCCCCGAACGCTATCTGCGGAACCTGAGCAGTTATCAATACTGCCGCAAGCCCGATCACTGCAAATCTTCTCATTCTTTCCTTCAGATTGTTCATAATGCTCCTTCTCCTCTTTATTTGATCCGTTACATAGCTAAAGGGATACAAAATCGCTTATCAGTATATCCTCTAATTATATTACGAATATGTCCTATTGCAAATAAAATCAGTGGGGATGGTTCTTTTTGACTTCAATACGGACGGGAGCAGAGCGGTTTTAATCCGGACGCCCCGTAGAATTCAATCGCAGAACCGTCCCTTGATTGATTACGCTACTCTTCCAACAAAAAAGGTAGCATATACACAGGCATAAATACAGTCTGACCATCCTTCGAAATATCCTTCTGTGAGAAGATATATGGTCTCGAAGCGATCTTCGAATACCTGCTGCAGAAAACGTCAATAGACTTGTGAGACGCTGTAGCTGATGATTTTATCTCTATTGGAATTATTTTCTGTTTATGCCCTATCAGAAAATCCATCTCATAATAATGACCGCTGTCATTCTTTGGCCATGTATGATAGCAGAGTTCTCTTCCGGAGACTGCAATCATCTGAGCTGCCACATTTTCATAAAGATATCCAAGATTGGCCGGCAGCTTGTCTGATAATAATTTTTCATAAAGTATGTTTTCTGCAGCCGGCCTGTCTATAAACATTAAAGTTACAAACAAACCTGTATCTGCAATATAAAGCTTATAACTGTTTAAATCCTTTGTCCCGGACAGACTTATATCAGGCTTTGTTATATTATATGACACCAATACCGTTTGAGAATCGATAACATCATATAACCTCTCCAGATCTCTTTTCTGTGTTTTCTTACCTGTCGCGCTGGAAATGACATAACGTTTTTTATTATGTGACAGCTGAGAAGGTACATCCCTGTATATTCTTGAGGAAAGGCCCGAATGATCAATCTTCCTGAAATCGTCTTCATACAGACGTATGATCTCTCGCTTAACCTCATCTATTTCTCTGAAACTCTTTTTATCAATATATGCCTGCACTGCCTGCGGCATCCCGCCCACAGCCATATAGGTTCTGAAGTCACGCATCAGCTTTCTGTTTGCAGAATTACCCACTTCCTTCTTTTTGTCATAGAAATCTTTTAACAGTCTGTATGTCTTATTTCCGGTTGCCCACAGAAACTCCTCATAATCCAACGGATATAACTTGAGCTTCTTTTCTTCTGATGGAATAAGGATATCTTTGACATTCTTTTTTATTGATATCAGCGAACCCGTCTCGATATAATCATATCTTCCATCAGCCGCAAGATGCTTGATCGCCTGTCTTGCCCTTGGGAACAACTGGACTTCATCAAAGATAATTACTGAATTCCGCTTTACCAACTGAACTCCTGTTATTGTCTGAAGTCTGAGAAAAAATCTATCCAGATCTGTTATATCGTCAAAGCAATCCTTTATATCCCTGGATGCTTCGGAAAAGTCTATCAAAACGTATGATTTATATTCTTTTTTAGCAAACTCCTTCACAAGAGTACTTTTTCCTACACGTCTGGCGCCTTCGACAAGGATCGCATATTGCCCGGCATAGTTGTTCTTCCATTCAAGTAATTTATCATATAGCTTTCGTCTAAACATAGCCATATTTCACCTCCACTCAGATATTCCGGCAAAAATATCCGTTCTGCCAAGATTATTTTACCCGAAAATATCCGTTCTGCCAAGATTTTGTTATGTGATAATATCCGATATTCCAGAATAATTAGAAGTCAGTTGTACTTGCAGAGTGTTTGATGACGGGCGCGCCAGGGTTAATAGCTACCCGGACGGGCGCAGAGCAGCAAGCCAACGAACAGCCCCGTAGAAATGTTTATGTATTCAAACAATTCAGAGGCCCGCCTCGTTTGACCCAAATAGCAAACGACAAAATTCATTTTGGCGTTTGCTGCGCCGGATTTTGGCCGCTTTAGCGGCATATTTCCTTTCAAAATCCGTGCGCATCCGCCGGAGGCTTATAGTGAACGACGTTTTTTGTCGTTCACTATAAATATTTCTACGGGGCGTCCGGGTAGTGTCTGCGCCCGTCAGGGTAGCTTCCCCTTCTCTTTCAATCGCAGAACCGTCCCTTGATTGAGTTACTTCCACTCCTCGCCGATCAGGGCTCCCTGGTAATCCACTTTTCTCTGCACTATCTTGAAGGTCAGGGTCTTTGTGCCGGCGTAGGGGCCTGTGCCTTGGAGGATCACCTTCGCGGTGCCCTTCTTAATGTTGTTAGCGTAGCCGGCTACTATAAAGTCCTTTCCGGGCTCCAGCTTTGCAGCTCCTACGGATAATACCCCGCTCAGATCGTTGGCGGAAAGCCTGATCCTATTCCCGGTATAATCCTGATCCGCTATCTTTTTAACGGTCTTAGCCCTGGCTATATTGGCGGAGGCCGTGTTCATGTAGCGGAAAGATGCCTTTGCCTCGCCGGTATAGCTTCCCTTGCCCGTCAGAGTTATGTAAATCTCGCCCGACTCCTCGGTATTCCCGACAGCAGAGGTATCCGGCGTACCCACGGTATAATCCTTATTCAGCTTAAGCTTCTTCCCGTCCACATCCGTAATGGTCACCTTCGGAGCCTTAAGCCTGGATCTCGTTGTGAACTGGTCGTCAGCGATGATACTTATCCCCTCTGCCTTCAGGCTCTGCTGAGCTATGGCAAATTTAAGGGTTACTGTTCCCTTGTAATTGCCCTTACCCTTAACCTTAACTTCTGCGGTCTCGCCAGAGGTCACGGCCTTGTTCTTTTTGTAGGATAAGGTATAGTCCTTACCCTTCTGCAGCTCATAACCGGTATCGCCGTCATACACGGTGACAAAAGGCTTTGCCCCGCCCTTGGTGAATGCAGGCTTCTTGTCATAGCTGTAGGTATAGGGCGAGCCGCTTCCGGCTTCCTTGAGCGCCTTCTTCCCGCTTATCTTAAAGGTGGCGCTCTTCGTGCCCACGATCCCGGCGCCGTTAGTGCTCACCGCCTCAAAGATGATCGTGGCGGTTCCGGGAGAGACGTTATTCTTAAGGCTTACCCGCTTGTAATCCGTCCCCTCGGCAAGAGTCTTCCCGCCAAGCTTGAGCTCATACGCCGGCGTGATCGCACTTCCCGTATAGGCATAGGATTTCTTATCAAGCTTCACCTTCGCATTATTAAGCAGCTTATTCTTATCTCCCACTGCCTTGATCATAACCGTGGCAGTGCCGGCATAATTCTTCTGACCGCCCTTTGATGAAATATTGGCCGAGGTTGTTCCCTCGCCTGTTACGGAGGAAGGATTGATGGTAAAATACTTGCTGCTCACGCTCTTTCCGGTCTCAGCCCAGGTCAGCACCGGCGTAACCTTAACTGACCCCTTCTTTTTGGCGGCCACTCCGATCTCGTGGGCTATGATGTCCTCACCCAGCACAGCCGGCTCGATCCTAAAGCACACCGTCTCGGACTTCGCATCCTTATAATTCCCTTTGAACTTAACGGTTACAGTGGCGGTCCCTACTTCTTTATTATTCTTCCAGCTTACCGTATAGTCCGTCTTTTCCGTAAGAAG
>JAIKXV010000131.1 GCA_024683935.1 Lachnospiraceae bacterium
CACCGCACAGCGGACATATGGGGGGATATATCATATCCAGAACCCTGTTGCCTGCCTTCCTAAAGTCAATCCGCAAGTCCCTTTCGCTCCTCCAATACATTTTTAATGGCATACCCCAGACCTGTATAGCGCACCCTCTCTGTATCATTATGCACCATTCTTTCGAAGGTCCGCTCGTCCCCGACTATGGTAACGCATTTTCTTGCCCTGGTAACAGCCGTATAAAGCAGGTTTCTGGTCATCAGCATTTCCGGGCCCGACAAAAGAGGAATGACAACCCCGGGATACTCACTTCCCTGGGATTTGTGAATAGTCACGGCATAAGCATGCTCCAGCTCCTCTGCATCCTTATACGTATAGTCTACGCATCTTCCCTCATCGAATTCTACCGTAATAAGCTCCGCAAAGGTATTAATGCTCTTTATTATCCCCATATCTCCGTTAAACACGCCGACGCCGGCATCCACGGGGATATTGTATTTCCCTGTGACTTCCCATTCCAGGCGGTAATTATTCTTTATCTGCATCACCTTGTCACCTTCACGGAATACACGACCGAAAAGCTCCTTCTCCCGCTTTCCCTGTTCAGGAGGGTTCATGTATTGCTGAAACACCTCATTTAAGTGCTCAACTCCCATATTTCCTTTTCTCATCGGAGTAAGGATCTGGATATCTGCCGGCTTACAATCCAGGTATCCGGGCAGTTTCTTCTGAATAAGGATCCTCATAACCTCGATCACCACATCGGGAGTATAGCGCTTTAGCATAAAGAAATCTTCACTTTTATTATCAACCCTGGGAACCTCTCCCGCATTTATCTTATGGGCATTCACCACGATGTCGCTTTTCTGGGCCTGCCTGAATACATGGTCTAATCTGACCGTGGCGATGATGCCGGAGTCGATGATATCCTTGAGAACATTTCCCGGTCCTACTGACGGCAGCTGGTTAACATCACCCACCAGGACCATTCTTGTCCCCGGAACCACAGCCTTTAAAAGTGAATTCATAAGAGTAATGTCCACCATAGACATCTCATCGATAATGATCAGGTCTGCTTCCAGGGGATTATCTTCATTTCTGGCAAATCCGGTGTTCTCTTCGCTTATTCCTCCTGCCTCAAGGAGCCGGTGTATGGTCTTTGCCTCATAACCGGTAGCCTCAGTCATTCGCTTGGCCGCCCTTCCCGTAGGTGCTGCCAGTGCTATATCGAACTGCTCCTTTTCATAGCATTTGATGATCGTATTAATCGTGGTGGTCTTTCCTGTACCCGGGCCTCCGGTTATAACGGTAATACCGTTGCAGAAGGATTCCCGTACTGCCCTTATCTGCTTCTCATCAAGGGTTATCCCCTCATCTTTTGATACTTCGCCGATCCGTTCCATAAGGGTCTCATCATTTATCCCGTAAACATCCGAAAGCTCATACAGCTTGGAGGCCACATTATACTCCATGTAGTAAAAACGCGCATCATAACAGCAAGGACCATTATAATCCTTTACTATGAGCCGTCGTTCTATGGTAAGGTCCATCCTTGCCTTGGATACCATTTCCTCAGTAACGGAAAGCATCTCTGCCGCACGACTCACCAGGATATCCTCCGGCAGATAGGTATGTCCGTCAGACATAGCCTGAGATAATACATAGAGAATACCGCTTCTTATACGGCAATCCGATTCCTTCGGTATCCCCACTCGCTCTGCTATTTCATCTGCGGTCTTAAATCCCACGCCCGAGATCTCTTCGGCGATCATATACGGGTCATCATTGACTATGTCATAGAGGCCGTTACCGAACCTCTGATATATCTTTACTGCGAGATTGATCGTGATCCCGTACTTCTGCAGAAAAACAAAAGCATCCCGCATGTCCTTTTCTTCTTCAAAAAGCACCCCTATTTCCTGTGCTTTTTTATTGCTTATTCCTTTAACTCTGGAGAGACACTCGGGTTCCTGTTCTATTATACGAAATGTATCTTCCCCGAACTCATCTACTATCCGGCCGGCAAGAGCAGGTCCTATCCCCTTTATTATCCCGGAGCCCAGATATCTCTTAAATCCCTCTATATCAGCAGGAGTCTTGATCTCATAGCTTTCTACATTGAACTGGCTTCCGTACACGGGATGCTCGCTGTAGTAGCCGCTGGCCTCTAAAAACTGGCCGGGATTGATATAATGAAAAAAGCCGACTACACTCGACTTTTTTTCATTATCCGATATCTTAAGAACTGTATATCCGTTTTCTTCATTTCGAAAGACTATGGTTTCGACATAGCCGCTTATGGTTTCTGAATGTGTCATAGATTATAGTTTCTCTTCATCTGCTCATAAAGCTTCTGTGCAAGTCCGAGCCCCTGTCCGTTCTTGACTGCCTGTGCTGAATAGTCCTTTATAAGCTCTTCCTTGTAGTAATCCGAAATGGATGCCGCATAATTAGACTCCATCTCACTCTTGGGGACCATTTTCTCCATGTTCTTAAACATCTGCTCTATAAAGTAACTCTCGAATTCTTTACAGACGTCCATAAGCTCGTCATCCGTAGCTTTGGAATAATTCCTGTCAAGTCCGGACTGCAGCCTGGAAGTTGTGTTACTGAGCTGATCAGCGGAAAGCTTTGAATATAACTGGTTCGTTAAAGCATCCATAGATACTGCCATAAATAATCCTCCATTTAGAAACAGATCAACAATGCGTTTCTTTGGTTACACTGTGCCAGGCATCGCACAGACCGACTGCAATGATGCTTCGCATCATCGCATTACCTCTTCAACTGGTTAGCCTGTCCCAGCATATCATCGGATG
>JAIKXV010000145.1 GCA_024683935.1 Lachnospiraceae bacterium
TGGTGAGATATACCGGAGGCAGATATTACGGCGGTTCAATGGAATCCGTCAGGGAGCCGAAGGCTCCTTCAGACCTGACCCGTCCCGGCAGGATAGAAAGGGACCCGAGGGAGGCTCTTATTCTCGACCATGTGAGCTACACCTATGAGAAGGGCACGGGAAATGAGATCTGTGCTTTGAACGATATTTCCGTTCAGATTGGAAAAGGCGAATTCATAGGGCTTATTGGCCACACGGGTTCCGGAAAGTCCACCTTTGTGCAGCACCTGAACGGACTTTTAAAACCCACCTCCGGAAGTATTTTTTTCCGCGGTGAGGATATTTCCGACAAGAAATATAAGAAAAAGAATCTACGGTCCCATGTGGGGCTGGTCTTCCAGTATCCCGAGCATCAGCTCTTTGAAGAGACTGTTTTCAAGGATGTGTGCTTCGGACCGAAGAACATGGGGTTAAGCGACAGAGATACTGAGCTTGCAGCCTTTGAGGCACTGAGATCGGTGCGGCTGCCGGAGGAATATTATTACAGTTCACCCTTCGAACTGTCCGGCGGACAGAAGAGAAGAGTAGCCATAGCGGGAGTCCTGGCGATGAAACCGGACATTCTGATCCTGGATGAGCCTACGGCGGGACTGGATCCCATGGGAAGGGACGAAATACTGGACCTTGTCCGGGATCTTCATGAAAAGCAGCAGATCACAGTCATACTCGTTTCCCACAGCATGGAAGACGTTGCCAACTATGTAAAAAGGATACTGGTCATGGACAAGGGCCGGATAATCATGGACGGGGATCCGAGGCATATTTTCATGCGCCACAGGAAGCTGGAGGAGATCGGTCTTTCGGCTCCCGAGGTTTTCTATCTGATGAGAAGCCTGAGGGAGAGGGGCTATGACGTGGATCCCGCAGTTACCACTATAGAATCCGCGGTATATGAGATAAACCGGGTTCTTTCCACAGGGGAAGGAAATGCTTAGAGATATTACTCTCGGTCAGTATTACAGTGCCGAGTCAAAAATTCACGGGCTGGATCCCAGGACAAAGCTTACGGGGACATTTATCTTTATAATATCCCTCTTTCTTTTCCGCAGCATTGCAACCACCCTTGTTGCGACCCTGTTTCTGGTCTTTGTAATTGCCATGTCGCAGGTTCCCCTGAAGTTCATGCTCCGGGGAATGAAGGGCATAGTCTTTATCCTGCTGATAACCGTGTTGTTCAATCTGTTTCTGACGCCGGGCATACCGGTTTTCAGATTTTACGGAATAGTGATAAGCGACGAAGGAATAAAGGTTGCCGTGTTTACGGCGATCCGCCTTATTTATCTGATCGTCGGTTCATCCATCATGACCCTTACGACCACGCCGAATAACCTGACGGACGGACTGGAAGCCCTGATGAATCCCTTAAAGGTATTCAAGGTTCCGGTTCATGAGGTTGCGATGATGATGTCCATCGCGTTGAGATTTATACCCATCCTCATGGAAGAGACGGACAAGATCATGAAGGCCCAGGAGGCGAGGGGCGCGGATTTTGAGAGCGGAAACGTGATCCAGAGGGCAAAGTCCCTGGTGCCGGTACTGGTTCCCCTTTTTGTATCGGCCTTCAGAAGGGCGAATGATTTAGCTATGGCGATGGAAGCCAGATGCTACCATGGCGGCGAGGGCAGGACGAAGATGAAGCCCCTTATCTATAAAAAAGATGACTATATGGCTTATGTGATCCTGTTCCTGTATATTGTCATTATCTTAGCGGCAGGTATCTTTATCAACATATGAAAAGGATTCTGATCAGGGTTTCATACGATGGTACCGATTATCACGGATGGCAGGCGGCAGAAGGCTGCGGGACCATCGCGGGCAGTATTAATGATGCCCTGAAACGTCTTACCGGCGAAGATACGGAGGTCGCAGGCACCAGCCGCACCGACGCCGGGGTTCACGCAAAATGTAATCTCGCGGTTTTCGATACGGATTCTTCCATCCCGCCGGAGCGCTTTTCCTATGCCTTAAATACCTGTCTTCCCCCGGATATCCGGATACTTTCGTCGGAAGAGGTGTCACCTGACTATCATCCAAGATTCCTTAAAACAGAAAAAACCTATACCTACCGGATTCAGTGCGGGGAAATGCCGGATCCTCTGAGGCAGAGGTACAGCTGGCACATTTCTTTTCCGCTGGACACGGCAAAGATGCGGGAAGCCGCGGAGTTCCTGAAGGGCGAACACGATTTCAGGTCCTTCTGCTCGGTTCACACTGATGCAAAGACGACGGTGAGGGAGATCACGGATATTTCGCTGTCAGCGCCTGCTGCCGATGAGATACTGATCACGGTAAAGGGCTATGGTTTTTTATATAATATGGTAAGGATCATCACGGGAACCCTTGTGGAAGTGGGCCGGGGAAAGATCCCTTCCCGGGAGATTCCAGGCATTCTGGACAGCAGGAACCGTGAAAATGCGGGACCCACCGCTCCGCCCCGGGGCCTGACCCTGCAGAATATTGAGGTATTATCGTAGCTCCCTGTCATTCTGAGCGTCAGCGAAGGATCTTATTAATTCAGAAAGCATGGAAATGAATCACTACAAAATAAACGTATACGGCATCGTGCAGGGTGTCGGCTTCCGTCCCTTTGTAAAGAGGGAGGCCGACAGGCTCCGTGTCTCCGGCACAGTGCAGAATAAAGGTTCATATGTGGAAATAAGGGCTCACGGTTCTGAAGAACAGATCCGTGGGCTTTATGACGTTATAAAGACAGGCTCTCCGGAAAGATCGTTGATCCTCAGAATGGAGATCAGGAAAATATCACCGCCGGAGAACGGTTTGCATAATTTCGAAATAATCGAGAGCAAATCCGGAAAGGGAGAAAAGTACATTCCCCCTGATATCGGCATCTGTGATAAATGCGCGGAAGAACTTTTCGATCCGGAGAACAGGAGATACCTGCATCCCTTCATAAACTGCACCCAGTGCGGCCCGCGGTACACTATACTGCAGAAGCTTCCCTACGACCGGGAGCGTACCAGCATGGCCTCCTTTCCGATGTGTGAAAGCTGTGCTTCCGAGTATTATGATAAAGCCTCCCGCCGCTTCGACGCCCAGCCGGTCTGCTGCAATGAATGCGGTCCGGAGGTTTATGTCATCGGCAGCACTTTAAGGGGAAGCGACGCCATTACGGAAACGAGAAAGGTTATCATGTCCGGAGGCATCGCAGCGGTAAAGGGCATCGGAGGTTTCCATCTCTGCTGCAATGCTTTTGATGAGAGAGCTGTGAGAAAGCTCCGTGAGAGAAAGATGAGGCCGTCCAAACCCTTCGCCGTGATGCTAAAAAACATGGACGCCGTAAAAAGGGAATGTCTGTCCGATCCCGTCAGTGAGAAGCTGCTGACCGGATATCAGCGCCCCATAGTCCTTATGAAAAAAAGAGAAGGCGGATCCATCGCAGAGACCGTCGCCCCCGGAAATCCGAAGCTCGGAGTGATGCTGCCCTACGCGCCCCTTCATCTGCTGCTCTTCAGTCAGGATGACGGGATTCGTGACTTCCCGGATTCCCTGATAATGACCAGCGGAAATATTAAGGACAGTCCGATCTGCATTACGGATGAAGAGGCAGAGCATGACCTTAAGGGCTTCGCGGATATCTTCCTGTCCCATAACAGGGAGATAATCACTGCTGCGGATGATTCCGTTATGGATGTCTATCAGGGAAAACCCTATATGATAAGGAGATCCAGGGGATTTGCGCCCCTTCCCCTCATTACGGAAGGAGCAGCATCCGACGCAGAGGATGCGGATGAAAAGCAAAGTGTACGGCTTTCCGTAGGAGGAGAACTGAAAAATACCTTCTGCATGGGAAAGGGAAATCTCCTTTACCCCTCTGCCTATGTAGGGGATATGGCCTTTGCACGTTCCGGAGACAGGCTGAAATCCACGATAAATAGAATGGAAGAACTTTTAGAGCTGGAACCCGGTCTCATCATATCCGATATGCATCCGGGATACAGCACAGTGCATATCGCGGAGGAGCTTTCAAAGGAAAGGGGGATACCCCTTATCAGACTGCAGCATCACTACGCCCATATTTTATCGGTAATGGCAGAAAATGACTGCGATGGGCCTGTCATAGGCGCGGCATTTGACGGGACCGGATACGGAACCGACGGCAGCATCTGGGGCGGAGAGATAATAAAAGCGGACAGAAAAGGCTTCGTAAGGCTGTCCCATATAGCACCCTTTAAGCAGCCAGGAGGAGATGCAGCGGCAAAGGAAGGATGGCGTATTGCGCTGTCAATGATACACGAGCTCTGTCCGGACAGGGAAGAGGAGGCGGCAGACAGACTGAAACTGTGCAGCGGGGAAGAAGCAGCGGTCATAAAGAGCATGCTAAATAACAATGTTGGCGTAGTTATGTCAACCGGCGCGGGAAGACTCTTTGATGCCATCAGCGCGATTCTCGGAATATGCAGGGAATCGGGTTATGAGGGAGAAGCAGCTTCCATGCTGCAGTTTGCGGCGGAGAAATATGCTGAGCGCAACGGTATGGAGCAGACCGAAAGAGAAACTGAGAAGTTTATTTCTGCACTTGATCCGGATAATAGAAGACTTATGTCAACCGACAAGCTTTTCCTTTATATCCTTGATAAGGCTTTGGAAGGAGGGGATAGCGGTGCTCCGGCTCTGCTTTTCCACAGTATTCTTTCGGAACTCACCGTTTCGGAACTGGCCCGGCAGTCAGAGATAAACGGTATTGATACAGTGGCTTTAAGCGGAGGCTGTTTCCAAAACCTTTTATTCCTTGATCTGGTAAAGAAAGGACTGGAAAGAAAAGGATTGTCGGTTCTGATCCACAGTCTTATTCCTCCAAATGACGGCGGGATCGCATTAGGACAGTGTTTTTACAAAAAAATTTGAACTATTTTTCTTAATAAACGTACTATTTTTTAGCAGCTAATTTATCGTGTGGCCCGGATCCCTGGGGAGTGAGCGGGCGGTACGAGGTTTTTTTCCAAAGGAGAGAAGAGAATATGAAGAAAAGAACCAGAAAGATCCTTTCACTGCTTCTTGCAGCATCCATGGTATTCAGCATGAATACCATCGCATTTGCTGAGGAGATAGTGACGGATGATGCAGCAGAGATCGCTGCAGGGGAAATATCAGACAGCGGGTATGTGGAAACGGCTGATGAAGCGGGTGCAGATGAAGAAAGTACAGCGGATGCCGGGAGTGGCGATGCGAGCCTTGCCGGTCAGCCT
>JAIKXV010000103.1 GCA_024683935.1 Lachnospiraceae bacterium
TGATATGATGGGAGGACAGATAATGGAGCTTGACTGGATCAAGGCATGGAGAGAAGCTGAGGCAGAAGGCCGGGCAGAAGGCAGAGCGGAGGGAAGCACCGAGACCAGGACAGAGGACATAAAGATATTCATTTCCGATAAGAGGGAAGATAACATTCCTGATGACAGGATAAAAGAAAAACTTATGAAGCATTATAACCTTACCGTTAAAGAAGCAGAAGGATACCTGAAGGAGTGAGGTCGAGGGATAATGTCAATAAAAAATAATCTATATATGAGGTGGATTTCCTGATACAAAAGGGAAGGGATATTGTGCCGGTGGAAGTGAAGGCGGAGGATAATCTCAGCCTTCTGTTGACGGGAAGGCCTAATACGAAGTCGGAGAAAGTGGTTTAACACTTTACAGAAATAGAATAATGTGCTATCTTGAGCGTCTAAAGGATCAGAAACAGCCGCAGAAGGCATCCGGGCAATTCGCCCACAGATTCCACAAGACAAAAAGGATAACACTTATTATTACCCGACTTATTTCTTTATGTTCTTTGTCATTTCCTGCCTTTGCAGCGGTTTCAGATCACTGCAAAGGAGGATATGTAAATGAATAATGATGCAGCAAATGAGAATGATGTCAATGTGAACCGTGAAAACAAGAGCAGCGTTTTCTGTGACCTGTTTTCAGACAAAAAGAACGCTCTGTCACTTTATAATGCCATTAATGGTACAATGTATGATGACGAGACAGAGTTGGAGATAGTCACCATGGAAGATGTGATATACCTCCATCAGAAGAATGATGTGTCTGTTCTTTTTGATTCAAAGCTTACCCTGTGGGAACACCAGAGCTCGCCGAATTACAACATGCCGGTAAGAGGTCTGATGTACTATGGAAGGAATCTGGAAGGGATCCTGGGCGAGGGAATAAGGAAGCTTTACTGGCGGAAACTTGTGAAGATACCGGCTCCGGACTACTATGTTCTGTATAACGGAACCGGACAAATGCCGGATAGGACGGAGCTGAAGCTGTCGGATGCATTTATGACTCCGGCAAACGGCTATGAGTTTACCGCACACATGATAAATATCAATAAGCCCCATAACAGGGAGCTTATGGACAAATGCCCTACTCTTAAGGAATATGCCACTCTGGTAAGGTACACCAGGGAAAACAAGGCAAAGGGCATGAAAAATGAAGAGGCGGTTGACAAAGCAATCCAGAGATGTATCAACGAGGGGATACTGAAGGATTACTTACTGAAGAAAAGATCGGAGGCGGTACGAATGTTTCTGACTGAATTTGATGAAGATACCTGGCGTGAATCCATGCGTGAAGAGGGCAGAGAGGAAGGCAGAGCAGAAGGCGAGGCCAGAGGAAAAGCGGAAGGAATCCGCATTTTCATAGCCGATAAGAGGGAAGATAACATTCCTGATGACAGGATAAAAGAAAAACTTATGAAGCATTATAACCTTACCGGGAAAGAAGCGGAAGGATACCTGAAGGGGGTCTAGGTTGAGGATAGCGTTATTAAGGAAAAGGTGTAAGGATAATACATTTTTTCTGACGAAATAGTGTTGGAGCACTACATTTTTTCGCCTATAATATGATTACAGGGGAAAGGTTAATAAAAGCTCATTAAAACCGGGGATAGCAGTCTTTGGAAAGAATCCTTATTAAAAAAATGGAAGTATGGAAAAATAGCCGGCACAGAAAGCCTTTATTGCTGTGGGGAGCCCGTCAGACGGGTAAAACATGGCTGTTAAAGGAGTTTGGCCGGCTTTTTTTCAAAAATACGGTTTATATATCTTTTTATAATAACCGGAAGATGGCGGGTATTTTTGAAAACGATTATGATATCCGGGATTATCCGCCCTGCGGAAAAGGACAAGCTTAAGGTGAACTACCGCTACCTCAATAAGAAATACAATATTTCAATAAAGGTTAAATGATTTTGACGGTTTGAACAATCTGACTGTATTGACGTAGCAGAATGTGGAGCAGAGAAGATCTATGAAGAAAGAGATTTTTAATCCGGCTGATAAGGATTATTTTGAAAAGTGTACGGCATTTATACAGAAAAGCTTTCTGGAATACTCCTTAAAGCCTCAGGACAGGACGAGAATGGAGCTTTTATGCGAGGAAGCGCTTGTCCGGCTCACTGATAATATGACAGATGGCGCCCTGATGGAGATCAGCGTCCGGTCCTCATTTGGAAAAGTGATCGTGGAGATGAAAGCCCGGGGAGAAGAGCTCACCACACTGAATTCCGGCGGGACCATCGCTCTTGCTGCGGAGAGTGCGGAAAATGAGGATGCCATAAGAGATCTTATTTTCAAGGCGTACAGCGATAATTTCCGTTATGTCTATAAATCCGGAGTCAACCGGGTTCGTATCCTTTCGGGAGCCGGCGACAGAAATAATCAGCTTTTCTGGACGCTTGGAGCCCTTGTTCTTTCGATACTGGCAGGCTTCTTATGCAGGATCTTTCTTCCCCAGGAGGTCAATGCTGCTCTTTGTAAATATGCTTTTACACCAATTAAGACCATGTTTATCAATGCACT
>JAIKXV010000141.1 GCA_024683935.1 Lachnospiraceae bacterium
GGACAGGGACGTGAGAATGCGAAACTCTGGCTGTTACAGAACCCTGCTGTTATGGAAGAGATCGAGGCGAAGGTCAGAGCGAAACTCTGTGTATCTCCTTCGATAGACGCGAACGAGGAGCCGGGCGAGTTTGATGAGAACGAGGAAGACAAGGACTGAGTATTTTGAGACATTGTCCGAAGAGGAGCTTTACCGTCATGCCGTCAACAGGGCACTCTATATTCTGGAGCACACGGATAAGTCCGAAGCCGATATCCGGAGAAAACTGAAAACCGCAGGATACCCGGAGGCGATCGTAGACAGGGCTGTGGAATATGTCAAAGGATACCACTATATCGACGATTCACGTTATGCGCTGAATTATGTGAGGCTCCATGCTGCTTTACTCAGCAGACGGGAGATCACTAATAAACTGATGCAGAAGGGGATTTCCCGTGAAGATGCGTATGCCGCTTTTTCGGTATATGAGGAAGAGCAGACAGAACCTGTCGGACGCGCTGTGGAAAAAGTTACATCAGGATGTGAATCTTCGGATTTGTGTAGCGAAATTACTTCGGAAGGATTATCCACGGAGGAGACGGCTGCGGTCAATGCACTCAGAAAAAAACTTTGTGGGAGAACCACTATTGATGAGGCCGGAAAAATGAAGATAATAGGCTATCTTTACCGCAAGGGGTTCGCTCGAGGCGCTATTTACAAGGCTTTTGATGTGCTTGGAATTTCAGTCGGTGAAGATGTTTTCCCTAATTAATTTTTTTGAACTTATCAGACAATTTTTGGTGTTTAAACATAATTTACAAACGGTGTTGGATTTCGACACCGTTTTTTTGTTAATTTCGTTCACAGGGGTTTTATTGACAAACGAATTTATATTCACATATAATGAACTTAAATTTTTCATATCACTCGGAGGTCTTATTTTTATGGCAAGAATCATTAATGAACCCTCGCATACTTTTAACGAGTATCTGCTTATTCCCGGATACTCCTCGGCAGAGTGTACCCCTGCAAACGTTTCTCTCAAAACCCCTCTTGTAAAGTACCGCAAGGGAGAAACCCCCTCAATATCAATGAATATCCCCATGGTATCTGCGATCATGCAATCCGTCTCCGGCGATAGGCTTGCAATAGCCTTAGCAACCGAAGGCGGTATTTCTTTTATCTACGGTTCACAGACGATCGAGGATGAGGCAGCCATGATCAAGCGCGTAAAGGCTTACAAGGCCGGATTCGTGAAAAGCGATTCTAACCTTCGCCCTGACAGCACTCTGGCTGATGTTCTTGAACTGAAGGCAAGGACGGGTCATTCGACGGTTGCGATCACGGAGGACGGAACCAGAGAAGGAAAACTTGTCGGAATAGTAACAAGCAAAGATTACCGTGTAAGCAGACTGGACAGGAATACTCCGGTTTCTTCTTTCATGACTCCTTTTGAGAAACTTGTCTGGGCCAAAGAAGGAACAACCCTGAAGGAGGCCAATGATATTCTCTGGGATCATAAGCTCAATGCTCTTCCTATCATCGATGACGACGGCAAGCTTTGCTACTTTGTTTTCCGCAAGGACTATGACATGCACAAGCAGAATCCGAACGAACTGCTCGATTCACATAAGAGATATGTTGTCGGCGCAGGTATCAATACACGCGATTATGAAGAGAGAATACCGGCTCTTCTTGAAGCAGGTGCCGATGTGCTTTGCATCGATTCTTCGGAAGGCTTTTCGGAATGGCAGAAGCGGACTCTTTTCTGGGTACGTGAGAAATACGGAGATACCGTAAAGATCGGTGCGGGAAATGTGGTCGATGCAGCAGGATTCAGATTCCTGGCTGAATGCGGTGCTGATTTTGTAAAGGTCGGCATCGGCGGCGGTTCTATCTGTATCACGCGTGAAACAAAGGGAATCGGACGCGGACAGGCGACTGCGCTTATCGAGGTCTGCAGGGAGAGAGATAAGTATTTCGAAGAGACCGGCATCTATGTCCCGGTATGTTCGGACGGAGGCATTGTATACGATCATCACATTACACTGGCGCTGGCAATGGGTGCGGATTTCGTAATGCTCGGAAGATACTTCGCAAGATTCGACGAGAGCCCTACTACCAAGATATCTATCGGAGGAACCTATTACAAGGAATACTGGGGAGAGGGTTCCGCACGTGCACGCAACTGGCAGCGGTACGATATGGGCGGAGACAAGAAACTCAGCTTCGAAGAAGGCGTTGACTCCTATGTTCCTTATGCAGGATCTCTCAAGGACAATGTGGAGATGAGCCTGAGCAAGGTTAGATCGACAATGTGCAACTGCGGAGCATTGACCATACCCGAACTTCAGCAGAAGGCTGTGATCACTCTGGTATCTGCCACAAGTATTGTCGAAGGCGGTGCTCATGATGTCATCCAGAAGGATAAAACACAGATCAAATGATGATCCGGGAGTTTGAAACTGCAATACAGTGTTAAACGAGGAGAGAGACAATGAAAAAGATCGGAATAGTCATGGGCAGTGACAGTGATCTGCCTGTAATAGAAAAGGCGCTGAAGGTACTGAAGGAGCTGGATATTCCTTACGAAGTCCATATTTATTCGGCACACAGGACGCCTGAAGAAGCGAGGGCATTTGCTCTGAATGCCCGGAAAAACGGCTTTGGTGCGATCATCGCAGCTGCCGGTATGGCAGCTCACCTCGCAGGAGCGATAGCGGCAAACACGACGCTTCCCGTCATCGGTATCCCCTGCAAGGGACCGTCCTTTGACGGCATGGATGCTCTTTTATCTACCGTACAGATGCCCACAGGTATTCCGGTTGCCACGGTTGCGGTAAACGGCGGGGCGAACGCAGCATTGCTTGTAGCGCAGATACTGGCTGTTGAGGATGCTCAGCTTGCAGAAAAGCTTGATGCAAAGCGCGCGGCTGATGCGGCTGCGGTCCTTGAAAAAGATCGCAGTATTGAAAAAAGGCTGGAAGAATAAAGAATGCAGATACGGTATCGTGCAGGATATTTTGGAAAAAGCAAGGGATAGTAAAGAAAAGCCGGGCAGCAAAGTAATAATTGCAAAGAAAAGTAAAGAAAAAGAGAGTAAAGAAAGCAAAGAAAGTAAAGTAAGTAAAGATAGTAAAGTAAGTAAAGAAAGTAAAGAAAGTAAAGAAAAAGGAAAGTAAAGATTATACTAAAAGCAGTGCACAGCAGTGTATTGTGCACTGCGGGAAGCCGGAGGCGGTCTTATTCCGCTTCCAACAGGAGGAATGAATATGGGAGGATTTTTTGGTGCCACATCTAAAAGAGATGTGGTCCTCG
>JAIKXV010000146.1 GCA_024683935.1 Lachnospiraceae bacterium
GGTTATCGGGATCGGCTTCTATGGTGGTGATCTTTCCGATCCCCACATCTTCCCCTGTGTAAATCTTTGTAAGCTTTCTCTTTTCAATAAGGAATGCGTAACCGTTCTTTGTGGACCCGTAGATCTTTCCGTCGCTGCCCCTGTCCAGCTTTATGACTCTGTCACTGTTAAGTCTGCTGTCATCTATCAGATGGATCTTCATATCCGGATCCGCATAACAGACTCCCGCGGTGGTCCCGATAAAAACGTTGCCCTCATCATCTTCCGCAAAGATCCTGATAGATGATGAAGGCAGTCCTTCCTTATATGTCAGATGGGTCTTATTTATCCCGTCGATCACCACTACTCCGTTGTCATTGGTTCCAACCCATATCCTTCCTTTGCTGTCCTCGAAAAGACCACGGCCGTTGGTAAGACCGTCGGAGGTTTCAAGTCTCGTAAAGGTATTTCCGTCATAACGGATTATCCCGCTGTATCCCCCTATCCAGATATATCCGTCGGAGGCACAGAGGATGTAATTGGCGTCGGAAGTGGGAAGCCCGTTTGAGGCGTCATAGATCTCCGAAATGTATCCGCCGTCGGTGATCTGGGCGGAGGCCGCATATCCTCCCCCGAAGGTCCGCTGTCCGCCGGATCCGGACAACACTTCACCGGCGGAAACTCCGGTCATTCCCGCTGCCGTACATAAGAAAAGCGTTATAAGGAATATGACTCCTGTTTTTCTTATTTCCATGGACCTTTTTTCTCTATGCATCCTTGTTATACTTCCTTAAGATAACCTTTACTTCCGGCAGCGCATCCATAAAAACTTCCACACATTTCGGATCGAACTGTGTACCCTTTCCCTCATTGAGGATATCTAAAGCCTTCTCAATGGAAAAAGCCGGCTTATATACCCTGGGGGAAGTCAGGGCGTCAAATACATCCGCCACCGCCATGATCCTGGCGGAAAGAGGTATGACCTGACCGTGAATACCCTCGGGATAGCCTTTCCCGTCCCATCTTTCATGGTGGAACGCCGCCATGTTTCTGGCTTCCTTCAGATAGTTGTCCCCTTCTATGGTACTTACGGCATTTTCTATGATCCTCTTACCCGCGGTGGTATGGGTCTTCATGATCTCATATTCTTCATCCGTAAGCTTTCCGGGTTTATTCAGCACTTTATCGGGGATATTGATCTTTCCCACATCATGCAGAGGCGCGGAGCGCACCACATCCGATATGAATTTCGGCGTTATCTTTTCCGTGTAGTAACCTTTTTTCCTTAAACCCTCCACTATGATCCTCACATAGGCGGCTGTCTTCTGAACATGGGCTCCCGTATCCGAATCCCTGCTCTCAACCAGATCCGCCATGGTTATGATAAGACCGTCCTGCATTTTTGCCGTGGAATCGGACAGCCTTCGGATACTCCGCATCTGTTCAGTCTGATTTAAGGTAAGGCGGCAGAGGGACTGATAAAGCACCTCAAGCTCATCCCCCGTATGCACATCGACACTTCTTATCTCCTTCACCTTCTCATCCAGCGCGCTCTGTGATTCCTCATTAAAGGAAAATGCATCCACGTTTTCCGTAATGGATCTTACGGGAAATATGATATGATAATCCACAAGCCACAGAACAAAAGCACAGAGCAGGATAAGGAATCCGAAATAGACAGATGTCATCTTCATTAAAAAGCTGCGCTCGGCTAAAGCCATGGGATTTAAGTCCACATCCGCCCCCACGTAGCACACGCATTTTCCGTCTGTTGCATATACAGGATGATACGCTGTGACGATGTAACCGTATTGATCATCCGAGACCACCGGGGCTATCTCTTCTCCCCTTAAAAGCTCCGGTATCTTCCCCTCAAGAGCCCTGTCATAGGGCACAACGCTTCCGATCATCTCCCCTTCCAGATTTTCCGTGTCTATATCAAATATGACACGGCATCCTTCTTTTTCCATCTTGTAAACATAGAGATACTTAATATCAATGGAACTGTTGAGGATCTGCTTCAGCAGTGACTCTTCTCTCGCGTAATCAGCCGTATTTCCCGCTACTTTCAGATATTCCCCCACATTGTCACCGTTAAGCATTCCTGCGGCAAGCCTTACCGTACTCTTGGCAACCTCCGTCCGTTCCGCTATAACATCTTCATGGTGGTCTCTCATACTGATGACCACTCCCGAAACGGCAATGGCGGTAAGTGAGATGACCAGCACCAGAAGAGATTTGTTCCTCAGGGACATCACACGGATCTTTGACGTATCCGTCATCAGACCCTTTTCCGGATCCTTAAGCTCCGGCTTTTGCTGCCACATGCTAAAGCCGCAGTACCGGTAGAAGCTTTCGGGAACAGCTTTTATGATGGCCGCCGCAAAAAGCACGGTGACTGCTTTATCCAGAAGATCCTGTAAAATGCTGGAAAGGACATGTGCCGTGGCATCATTAAAAAGCCCGCTGTTATAAAGGATCCCGCTTAATTCCTCACTTTCAAAGGAAAATCCCTCCATACACCAGGGAATGACCGCGCCGATGCCCCCGCCGATCAATGATAATACAATGACAGCGCCAATAAGCCCCCGGGGCTTCTTAAACCATCCGCGGACTGCAAAATACGCGGCGCATACCGCTATCAGTTCATTCAGTACTCCGTAGTAAAGAGACGCAGGACTATAAAGACTCCTTATGATACATGTGATAAAACCCACCAACACACCCGGCAGGTATCCGCCCATTACCGCAGCAGTGACCGTCCCCACCGTGTCCAGATAAATCGGCAGTCTTAACGCCGATACAACAGCGTTCAGGAGCAGGTTCAGGGCAACCCCTGCTATGCAGATAAGTAATGCAGTTAGATTCTGCTTTTTTGTCATTTGATCCTTCCGTTTTCGGGGACCGGGCATCAGTCCGAAAAACCCGACTTAACAAATTATTATTATAACAAAAAACGCCGGACAAAAACAGTGATATGCTTATATTTTCAGTGTTTCATTCATGCTTCCCACACGGTATCCCCGCATATCCAGCGTCACATACATGAATCCCATCGCCTTAAAGCCTTCATATACTTCCTCCCGGATCCCGGGTTCCGCAAGACGTAGTATATCCTTCGCAGGCACTTCTATCCTTGCGATATTTCCGTGGAGC
>JAIKXV010000147.1 GCA_024683935.1 Lachnospiraceae bacterium
ATTTATCACATAAATCGTTTGATTATTTCATTAAAAAATATCCGATCAAGGTTCAGGACCGTTACATAATCTATACAAAAGACTTGAAGCGTTCAGAAGGAATAACATATATTCCGGTTTATATGACAGGAATGTTGTAGAAATAGAATATGTCTTGCTACTATGATCTGCATTTTATTCAATAAATTGGTACAAATCTGGTACAAAGTGGAAGTGGACGCTCAGACCTCCTTATTTTACTGGGGTTCCGGGACCGGATGTTTCTTCGATTTCCATCACCTGCTCTATTTTTTTGTCTGTGAATAGTTGAAAATACTGAATTCTTTAATTTGGGTCTCTATAAAATTACTGGTACGTTTTGGTACGGTTTTTAACATCAGCATTTACAGAGTCAAAGCGTTGTTTATTGCGATCGCCTGGGCCTCTTTTGAAGCTCTATCAAAATCATAGTACATGAGCGTTGTTGAAATATCATTGTGCCCGGCAAAGCGTTGTACCGTTCGATTATTAACATCAGGATTATCTAAAAGAGTACAGTACGTGCACCATCAAGCGCTTCGCTATGATGATCGCCATCAGAGCCCTGACTTATCTTCAAGTAAATCGTATCAAATTCTTCCCAAACTGCTTCCGGCATGACGAAAGGATTATAGAACTCTCCGGTCGGTAGTTCAATTTTAGGAGAAGGAAGAGTTATCTCACGGAAGCTTTTTCCGCCGTCAAGTGTCTCGAATAACAATCCCTCGCTGCCACCCGAATATGATGATTAAAGCGCCAAAAGTCCCCTGATTGACACTCTACATGGTAGGTTTGCTCGTTCTCGTCTTTTCCTCTTTCCTGAAATTGTCCATGGCCCTGGATGCGGCTTTTCTCTTCTTATCCCTTGAATTATCCATCATCCTTTTCCCCATCTCTTCCTTGAAAAGGTTCTTCAGGCTGGTCACCTTCACCTTGTCCATTCTGTTTTCCGTATGTCCGGTGAACAGGCTTAAGGCTCCTGCGGCTCCCACTTCCCTTGCCGTTCCGGCGGCGGTCTTCTTTATGGGGTCACTTATCTCACCGTTTGGCCCATAGGATTTAACAAGATAACTTTTCAGGAGATCCTGACATTTATCATAGCTCTCCCTGAGCTTTTTCAGGTCATTATCAGAAGGTTCTGTATTGTACAGCATATTCGAACGCACCTGGTCTCTTTTAGGCAGGAAATTATCGACTTCTTTTTGATTCAGATCTATATATTTTTTCTCTTCCTTATTTAATCCATGTATAATACATTTGTTGCTCCACATCTGATATTCGTCTATGAAAGTATTGTTCTTGAGTGCACATGGATAATTGCCTATAAAACCACTTATCTGGCTGGAAAGGCTTCTGTTTTTGTGGAAACTATAGCCTTCTTCACTGGAAAGAAGTGCCACGGTAAGCTCACTCTTATTCTGATCCCTCTTCGCATTATACGTCTCCTTATATTTCTGTGCCTCTTTTTCTGTAAGCTTTTTTTCCGGAACCGGGCTCATTCCCAACTTCTCTTTCATTACCTCGTCTATCTTTTTTCCCATGTTTTCGGATAGCTTATTTAAATTCAAATTAAAACCATCTATCATATCCATGGTACCTTCCTGATCGATAGAGCCGTCTTGCTTTCTGGGTATAATAATATTGTAGAGCAGATCATTTTTCGCCGCTTCAGCACCTTTGCCGAAGTCAACTCCATCCATTTGAAAATATCCAAGAAAATCAATATTGGATTTAAATCCCTTATCCTTTATGTTGTCGAACCAGTAATTAATGACAGCATTGTATTCATACTGTTCCTCCTGCTTCAGTTCATAGTAATTATATAAGTTATTGGGGCACTGCTTAATGGCCCGTATGTTTTTTATTCTATCATCCCGCCTTTTCCATGAATCGGCATCATTTTTTATCTCGATCTGGAAGCGTGGGTACTTAAACTTTTCCTGAATGCACATATCAGCCTTTTCCAGATCATTCAGGACATCATCCAATATCTGGAGCTTTTCCTGTGCCTCTCCGGTATTATTATTTTTATAGGCAGTAATCTTTTGCTTAAGACTATTTATCTTTTTATTGAAGCTTTCCGCCTCTGTTTGTACATCCTCTGAGTATAGCGAAAAGTCCAGACCCTGATTCTGTTTTTTGAGGTTGTCCTTAAGAATGTTTCCATCTGTTACCAGCGAGTTGATATCATTTACTATATCGTCAGATAAAGGATTACCCTCTAAATTATTGAAACGGGTTATATTATCATTAATATTACTTGTAAACTTATCAATTGTTTCGTATGCGAATGCTGGCATTTTATCCTCCCTTTCATGTATTCAGGAAATGTATCTTCTGACTATATATACAGACGTATCAGAAAAATGAGCCTGCGAGGGGACGAATTACCTCCTGAAAGCTTTTTCCTCCGTCAAATGTCTCAAAGAGCATCTCCTCGCTTCCACCTGAGTATGTTAATGTCAGCGGAAAACGCGAACGCGTATGCCCGATGGACGTTAAGGCTGTTTACTGTTTTTCTTCAAAACAACGTAGGTTCTTTCCAATAATCCTATGTTAATAACTGCAAATATCAGAAGATACACCGGCATGATCCCGATACCGGCATGCTGCTGCAGGATTCCGAAAACCATCGGCATAAACGTGCTTCCCACATATGCGGAGGCCATCTGCAGACCTATTACAGCCGCGCTGTACTTTTTCCCGAAGTTTGCCGGAGCCATGTGCTGGATTGCCGGATACACAGGCCCCATACCGGTTCCTATGATCACAAAGCCTATCGCAGCCGGCAGATAATGCTGTATCGGCAGCATGACCATCAAAATTCCGATCAGTTCCACTGTAATTCCTATTCTTATTAACAGTCTGTCGCCTAACTTATCGGATATAAAACCCGATATCAGTCTGCCTGACATCAGACCTCCAAATATCAGCGATCCGAATGAAGCGATCAGACCATCGGAAAGACCTTCCTTTACTCCCGCAAAATAACTCGAAGTCCACAGAAAACAGGTGGCCTCTCCCGAGCAGTATGCATAAAATGCGATCAGCGTAAGCACCACTCCGGGTACCTTCAATGCTTCCCGGATACCGGCTCCCGTTTCATCTTCCGTCTCTTTGCTGCTCTCATTCCTGTTCCAAAGAGGCAGGGCCAGAATGCAGATAAGAAGTATCCCCATCTGCATATATGCAGTCCACCTGTATCCGTAATTCCATCCTGCCCTGCTTAGCGCCAGTGCCATGATGTTCGGACTGATCACAGCACCTACCCCATAGAAACAGTGAAGAAAATTCATAACTGAACCGGAATAATTATTGGCCACATAGTGATTTACAGATGCATCTATCGCCCCGGCTCCGAGACCATAGGGGATAACAAACAGGAACAGCATTGCATACGACGTTGAAAAGGAAAAGCCAAGAAGTCCCATGACTGTCAGCAGAATAGAAACGATCACGATCCACTTTGTATGAAATCTCCTGATCATCCGCGGACTTATCAGTGCAGATATTATCGTCATAAACGATATTGTCATCGAAACATATCCTGCATATGAAGAAGGTACTCCGAATGCCAGCTGCATCGTAGGCCATCCCGATCCGAGAAGCGAATCCGGTAAGCCAAGGCTTATGAATATCAGGTATATAACGGCAAGTAACAGAGAATACATATGATCAGGCCTCCAATAGCAAAAGTTTTTATCTTGACTCTTTGGAGTATATCATTTTTTAAAATTTACATATAGAATAAAATCGCATATAATCGTTTTATTAATAAGACAATATCGTCAGAAGGGATTTGCATGGGACTTTCCTACTCTACAGATAAAACAGATGAAACCGGACGGGAACTGCTCACATATGGAACATCCGATTTCCCGATCGCCTTCTTCGACGATGATCTTACCGTAGTCAAAGTCCCCTGGCACTGGCATGACGAACTGGAGATTGTTGTGATCCTGTCAGGAGAAGTAAACGTATTCTTCGCCGGATGTGAGCTTAATCTTAAAGCAGGAGAGGGATATTTTGCCAACAGCGGAGTACTCCATTCTGCCGGGCTTAAATCAAAGACCGGCCATCAACATGCCATGGTCTTCAATCCACATGTGATAGCAGCACATGATGATATCATCTGGAACTCCTATGTGTCGCCTATACTCTCTCATGAAAACCTGCCTTTCATCAAGCTGACACCGGTGGTTCCCTGGCAAAATGAAATCCTTTCCCTGTCAGAAAAAGCGTGGTTTGCCGGTGCCCATGAGAAAAGAGATTATGCTCTCACTGTCCGGTCATCATTAAGCCTGATCGTTTCTCTCATGACACATAATATTGACTCGGAAACAGAATATCCCTTTACGTCAAAAGTGCAAAAGGATGAACTCAGGATCAAGAAAACTCTGCATTATATAGAAACATATTTCAGGGAGCAGATCACGATCAATGATATAGCCGACAGTGCCGAAATAAGCGTAAGTACTCTGCTAAGGCTGTATCACGATATTCTTCATACTACACCGATTCAATATGTCCTAAAGTACCGTCTGGAACAGATTAAAAAAGAACTCCGCACAGAGCCTGATCTGTCAATCGCCGAGATCGCATATTCCTGCGGATTTAACGATATCAGCTATTTCAATCGCTGCTTTCTCAAGGTCTGCAATGAAACGCCATCGGAATTCCGAAAAAAAATATGAATTTGCGATGATATAATAAGATTGCAGTTTTCTATACGATAATTTAGACGGGGTTAACTAATATTGATGATACTTACTCTGTTTCTTACATTTGCAAAGATCGGATTATTCACCTTTGGCGGCGGATATGCCATGATCTCAATCATAGAGAATATATGCGTGGAGCAGAAAAAATGGATCACCCATGATGAAATGATGGATGTCACGGTGATTGCGGAATCTACTCCCGGACCGATAGCGATCAATTGTGCAACCTATGTCGGCTACAAGAAAAAGGGAATATGGGGTGCCGTAGCAGCTACCCTTGGCGTTGTGCTGCCGTCATTTATCATTATTTATCTGATTTCAGTCTTTTTAGACAGTTTCCTGGAGATTACCTGGATCGCAAATGCGTTTAAGGGAATAAGGATTGCGGTTGGAATACTTATTCTTGATGCCGGAATCAATATGTTCATAAAGATGAAAAAGAAAGCCGTTCCCTGTGTGATCATGGGCTGCTCTTTTGCGGCTATGCTTCTGATCAGTATTTTCGCATGGAGTTTTTCATCGGTATTTATTATGCTGATTGCTGCTGTTGTAAGTCTGGTTTTATTCAAAATTCAGGATACGCCATCTGGGAAAGGCGGTGAAGGTAATTGATTTATCTTGAACTGTTTATCGGATTTCTGACTGTGGGATTATTTTCATTTGGCGGTGCATACGCGGCAATTCCTTTGATCAGGGATGTAGTACTTTCATATGGATGGCTGGACGAAGATACGATAACAAATATGATCGCCATAAGTGAAAGTACTCCGGGTCCGATCATGGTCAATCTGGCAACATATATCGGATGCAGTCAGGCAGGTATCCCCGGTGGGATCATCGCAACATTCGCGGTTGTGCTGCCGGCTTTCCTTATCATTTTACTGATCATGATCCTTCTGAAGAAGATGCTTGGAAATAAATATGTACAGGCAATACTGAACGGGCTAAAACCTTGTATTACCGGCATCATAGCTGCTATTGGATGCTATATGATATTGAAGAACTGTGTAACCCCGCTTAACCGGCAGCCTGCCGATATATGGCCTGTGTTCATAACGCTTATTCTGGCGATTTTATATTTTGGGTCACGAAAAGCATTGAAACTGAAAGTGTCCCCCATCATGCTTATAGTGGTTTCAGCAGTTTTGGGAGTCGCGGTGTACGGTGCTTAGGAATGACAGATCACGTCCCTTTGTCTTGACAACATACCCTCCCCGGGTATATTATAGTGTCACTTGCATACCCCAAGGGGGTATGTTGAAAGGAGACACAAAATGTCAGATCACACAAATTCCGCGGAAAATATGGAAGGTTCCTGCCCTTTATGTCATTCCGGAAAGCATAAGAAACGGGATGAAAAAGAGTATAAGGAACTCATGAACAGATTAAAGAGGATCGAGGGACAGGTAAGGGGTGTCGAAGGAATGCTGGAAAACAATGCCTACTGCACCGATGTCCTGATACAGGTCTCAGCTATTACCAGTGCTCTCAACAGCTTTAATAAAGCTCTTCTGGCCAATCATATGCGGACCTGCGTTGCAGATAATATCAGACAGGGCAATGATGAAGTGATCGATGAACTGGTTACTACAATGCAGAAATTAATGAAGTAACCGCAGGCAACGGAGAGACTATGGAAAAATACAATGTGACAGGGATGAGCTGTGCTGCCTGCCAGGCAAACGTCGAAAAAGCAGTTTGCGCTGTGGACGGCGTTGAAAGCTGCGCAGTAAGCCTTCTGACAAACTCCATGGGAGTTGAGGGCTCCGCCCGTCCCGAAGATATAATTGCCGCCGTTGAAGCCGCCGGCTATGGTGCCAGCGTCAAGGGCAGCGGCGCAGACAGTAACCGGCTGTCATCTGCGGATGATCCGCTGAAAGACACCGAGACCCCCAGGATGAAAAAGAGACTGACAGCGTCAATAATTCTCCTGATCCCGCTTATGTATGTGTCAATGGGACATATGCTGTGGGACTGGCCTTTACCGGGATTTCTTGACGGTAATCATGTGGCAGTGGGGCTGTATCAGCTTTTATTATCCGGGCTGGTATTGGTGGTCAATCAGAAGTTTTTTATAAACGGGTTTAAGGGACTCCTGCACAGATCCCCGAATATGGATACGCTGGTGGCGCTGGGAGCTGCCGCATCTTACGGCTACAGTGTGGCTGCTCTGTTTTCCATGACCGGTGCCGTACTGGAAGGCAATGAAGATCTGATCATGTATTACATGAATCAGTTCTACTTTGAGGCGGCAGCCATGATCCTCACGCTGATCACGGTGGGGAAGATGCTGGAAGCCAGATCCAGGGGCAGAACAACAAACGCCCTTAAGGGACTTATGGATCTTTCCCCGAAGACTGCCGTGATAATACAGGATGGAGCTGAAGTTACCGTCCCGATAGAATCCGTAAAGGTCGGTGACAGATTCGTGGTAAGGCCCGGAGACAGCATTCCCGTAGACGGCATAGTTACTGAAGGTGAAAGCGCCGTTAATGAATCGGCTCTTACCGGCGAAAGCGTTCCGGTGGAAAAAAAGCCCGGGGACACGGTATCTGCAGCGACAATAAACACCTCAGGCTATATGGTCTGCGACGCTTCAAGGGTTGGCGAGGATACTACTCTTTCTGCCATTATCCGCATGGTAAGTGATGCGGCTGCAACAAAGGCGCCGATCGCCAAGATCGCCGATAGAGTTTCAGGGGTATTTGTCCCTGTTGTGATCGGCATTTCGCTTGTTACATTTTTTGCATGGATGCTGGCAGGGCAGACTGTGGGCTACGCCATTGCCAGAGCGGTTTCGGTCCTTGTGATAAGCTGCCCCTGTGCGCTTGGACTTGCCACGCCCGTAGCCATAATGGTAGGAAACGGCGTTGCGGCCAAAAGCGGTATACTGTTCAAAACCGCAGCTTCTCTTGAACAGACAGGCAGGATCCGGATCGCAGCTCTGGACAAAACCGGAACGATCACCACCGGAGAGATGAAGGTAACTGACGTTCATCCGCTGGAAGGCATAACTGATAAAGAGCTGCTGACCGTGGCATACGCTCTGGAGTCAAAGAGTGAACATCCTATCTCAAAAGCAGTTACGGATCACGCCATTGAAAATAAGGTGGTTCTTGAAGAAACCGGCGAATTTGAAGTACTGTCGGGGAACGGCCTGAAAGCGAGACTCGGCTCTGATGCGGTTTACGGCGGCAATTCAAAATATATAGGTGATATCTCCGGCGGGATAAGCGGAGAAACAGAAGCGATAATAAAGCGTTTCGCTATTGAAGGAAAGACGCCGGTTCTTTTCGCCAGGAACAATACCCTTCTCGGAGTGATCGCTGTTTCGGATGTGATAAAAGAGGACTCCCGGGAAGCCATCGCGGAACTGAAGAAACTGGGGATCCATACGGTAATGCTTACCGGTGACAATGAGGTTACCGCCGCGTCCATAGCCGGTCAGGCAGGCGTCGATGAAGTTGTGGCAGCTGTCAAACCCGACGGCAAGGAAGCTGTTATCAGTAAACTCAGGGAACACGGCGTGACAGCTATGGTGGGCGACGGTATAAATGACGCCCCTGCACTTACTTCGGCAGATCTGGGAATAGCCATCGGCGCGGGAACAGATGTTGCGATAGACGCAGCCGATATAGTTCTTATGAAAAGCAGCATAAGGGATGTTGCTGCCGCCATCAGGATTTCAAGAAGTACACTGAGGAACATTCATCAGAATCTCTTCTGGGCATTTTTCTACAACGTTCTGGGAATCCCTCTGGCTGCCGGCTGCTACATTGCTGCTTTTGGCTGGGAGCTTAACCCCATCTTCGGAGCAGCGGCCATGGGCTTATCAAGTTTCTGCGTTGTGTCCAATGCACTGCGGCTGAACCTGATAAAACCATATGACAGCAAAAGAGATAAAGCGGTTAAAAATCCTGTCACAGGGAATATAATAGAAAGCAAAACACTTACTGAAACAGCAAAGGAGGACAAGGAAATGAAGATCAAAGTTAACGGAATGATGTGTGGACATTGCGAGGCACATGTTAAGAAGGCTCTTGAGGCAATCGACGGGATCGAGAGCGCAGCTGCATCCCATGAGGAAAACATGGTTACGATCACAAATTCCGCGGAAGTCGATGAGGAAGCTATAAAGGCAGCCGTTGAGGAAGCAGGCTACGAGTATGCCGGAGTATTGAATTAAGACGGAACAGGCGGCCTGTAAGAGGTAATCACATGGATACTTTATCGGCAGAAATGCAGGAAAAATCAGATGCACTTAAAGAGTACATCAAAAAACTGGGATCCCTGGCCGTTGGCTTCTCCGGCGGCGTGGACTCCACCTTTTTGCTGGCTGCGGCACATGATGTTTTAGGAGACAGGGCGATAGCAGTGACAACGGTAGATGCTGCCCTTCCCGAGCGCGAGCTGAATGAAGCGAAAGCGTTCTGCGCAGAGCGTGGCATCCGCCACATCATACGCGAAGTGGATCCCCTGAAAATCGAGGGCTACAGAAAAAACAGCCCGGACAGATGCTATTATTGCAAGCATGGTGTATTCTCAGAAATAAAAAAAGCCGCGGATGAAAATGGAATAGAGTACATTGCCGAAGGCTCCAATATGGATGATCTTGGCGACTATCGCCCGGGACTGAGAGCGGTTGAAGAACTCGGGGTTAAGAGCCCGCTGCGGGAGGCCAGGCTGTATAAGGCTGACATCCGCGTAATTTCCAAGGCCATGGGACTTCCGACATGGAGCAAGCCGGCTTATGCGTGTCTTGCAAGCCGTTTTGCTTACGGTGAAGAGATTACCGAAGAAAAGCTGCATATGATCGACAGTGCAGAACAGTTTCTGATCGAACATGGCTTCTATGAGGAACGTGTCAGAATGCATGGCAGTATTGCAAGGATTGAAGTCCCCGCCGGGGATATCGCCCGTCTTGCCGCAGATGATATCAGGGAAGCTGTATATAAGAGATTCAGGGAAATCGGGTTTTTATATGTAACTCTCGATATGCACGGTTATAAAACGGGAAGCATGAATGCAGCTTTATTACAAAATGCCAATAGTAATTAACACCGCTCCGGCTTATCTGCAGGAAGCACAGGGACTTCATTTAGAAAAAAGGAGACAGTATGTCTGATATTGTACGTAACGCTATGGAAAGTGATATACCCGCCATTATGGAATTGTTAAAGCAGGTGAACAAGGTACATCACGACGGACGCCCCGATCTTTTCAAGCTGACAACCAAATATAATGAAAAGGAGCTGAGCGCCATATTAAAAGATGAACAGACTCCTGTATTTGTTTATGAAGATGCGGCCGGACGGATACTCGGTCACGGTTTTTGTATTTTACAGCGTCCGGAAAACACCAATTTATTGAATGACATCCTGACCTTATACATAGATGACATCTGCGTGGATGAAAATGCACGGGGACGGAATGTCGGCAGAAAGATCTACGAGCACATTGTTGCTTACGCCCGACGGTGCGGCTGCTACAATGTAACGCTGAACGTATGGAACTGTAATCCCGGTGCCATGAAATTCTATGAAAGACTGGGGCTTTTACCATACAAGGTAGGTATGGAAGAAATATTATAAAGATCCGGGCGGCACTTCTCCTAAAAGAACGTATCTCGGATAATTATCATCAAATAATCCAAGACAGGCATCGCTGCCCCGGTATTCAGTCTTTCCGTTCGGCTTTTATGGCAATCTTTCTGTCATACATGGCCTTATCAGCCTTTTTGAAGACGTCTTCTACTGTTTTATCTACGCTCTTATCGAATTTTGAGTATCCTATGGCAGCGGAAATCTGTTCCCAGGGATTCAGCGTGCTGTCTTCCTGATACTTTGTCAGACGTCCGTTGAAATCCTCTATCAGGCTGTCAATATTCCGGAAATCACGGTTCTTCAGTATTACGACGAATTCATCTCCGCCGATACGGAATACCGGTGAATGTTCAAATACTTCACAGACCAGCATGCAGAGTCTTCGGATGGAAATATTGCCCTTTTCATGGCCGTAGGTATCGTTTGTTCTTTTTAAGAAGTTCAGATCCACCATGGCAAGTCCGAATTCATTAAATCCGTCAGCCAGATCCTGTTCCAGCTTTTTCACTTCATAATCGTAAGCCGTCTTATTACGGACTCCCGTCAGCGCATCCTTTTTGGCCAGCTCCTGGGATTCCTTCAGAGTCACCTTGGTGTCTATCAGCGTATTGATGTTCGAATTCATATCTGTCTCCATCTTTTTCATGGATGACAGCAGCTCTGAGATCTCGTCATGTGTTTTGATCTGCAGCTTTTCAAATGCATGGTGCACCACATCATTATTCTCAGAACAGTAGTTTTTGGCTGTTTCCGAAAGCATTGACACCGGCTTGATAATACGTGTATTGGTGTACCACAGGGACAGGACAAGGAGAAGTATCGTTATTCCGATCATTGCAATGGTTGCCGTCACAACGTAGCTTTGTTCCTTTGCCTTTATATCGTTCATGGAAATATCGACGCACAGATGAGCAACAACCTCACCGTCACGCATGATGGGATAACCGGCTGAAACAAGCCAGCCATATACATCCTCGTTGGTTATGGATGCCCGGATGAGAGAATCGTTTTTATCGGGCCAGATACCATTCTCAAAAGCGTCGACACAACCGGGAGGGCAGGCATCCTCCGGATCACCGTCAACTATATAGATCGCATTGTGATGTTTGTTGCAATGCTCCTGACGGAAAGTATGGCCAGCAGCCCGATAAAGAAGCAGATTAAAATGAGTCCGATGGTCATTTTTACCTTTAGAGAAACAAAGCGCTCTTTTTTCATCATATCTCTCAGACTGTACCTTATTCTCCTATATATCCGTCCCCTATATAATAAACCTTATTATCTTCCATGTCATGCGAAAGTGTTATAATACATCCGGGTCAGATAATACAGAAATAATTCATTGCAGACACAGGCGGCCTGTAGCAGCGGAGAAAAAACAGAAATATGATCAGACGTTTGGGAGAAACCCTTTTATATTTACTTACATATTCCGGAAATGCGGATAAACCATCTACGAAATACTGTGGAACTGTTCCTCCGTTGCTCTTGTTATATGCATGATAGGAATGCCTCTTTTTATCATGTTACATCCCGATTTGCGGCGGCGAAAAAGGCCCGAAGACAGATTACTGTTTTGGGAGTGCATCCTGGTCTGCGGTATCCTGTATTCGGATGCGATGGCAAGACTCATAATAAGTTATTTTGTAAGTATATTCTGGGTCGGTATCGGTCTGATATAAGTTCATTGATCGTGAAACAGGATTTTTCAACAGAGAATTTCTGGAATACCTCGGCAGATACCGTGACCGTAAGAAATATACCGGAGGCAGCGGCATCCTGATTACTGCCGACGGTCATGGAAAGAATATGGCAGAGATTATATCAGAATTAAAGCCTGCCGATATAAATGTGTTCGCTCTGGGAAGGGATCGTTTCCTGCTGCTGACAGAAACCCTCAGGGGCTCTGCTGTCAAAATGACGGTTATGACCATAACGGAGGCTGCAGAAACATCCGAAGATCCTTATACCCCCGAGATAATCACAGCCACCCGCAGAGCCGATGAAACGGCAAAAGATTTTTCCGAACGATTATTCAGTAAGGCAGACCCGCAATCCCTTTAAGTTCAGCCTCACAAGCGATGTCCTTTACACAGGCGTCAATACACATTTTGCTTTCAGGATGTTCACTGTTTATATCCATATAAGCAATGATCCTGATACAGCCCAGCAGCCGGGCCCTTCTGACTGTATCTGATACAGCTGCCCGGTCAGCATCACCCATGTACAGTTCCAGTGTCCTTTCCCAGATCCTGTCCGCGGTATCGACGTCAATTCCCAGAAATACCGCTGCCTCCGGAGAGATTGAGGGAAACTCTTTATAAGAATTATAGATCGTTGATATTTCAAATATCGGGTCACCGACACAGAGAGTATCCATATCGATCAGCATGAGTTCGTCCCCGGACATCATGATATTTTTCAAGTGAAAATCCCCGTGCAAAAGCATATGGCTGTCCGGCACTTCTTCCACAAGTGTTTTCAACCTGCTGCATATATCAGAGGACAGATACTGTCTGCATCTTTCCAGCCATTCCAAATGCAGTTTTTTCATATCTGGAAGTTCTCCCGGCGCCACCTCAATGGAATGGATAATTTTCATAAGATCCGCAGCTTTTACAAGAAAATCCTCTAAGTTTGACTTTGATCTGTTAATGTAATCAGAGGCAGAGCAGGCATTTAGAAGCTCAAAAACAACTCCGTATCTATCTTCCACTCTGACGATGTCAAATGAGATAGCTGTGGGAACGCCGTGAACAAAAGCCCATTTAGAGAGTTCCTTCTCTTTTTTAATGGTATCCAGCGATACACCGGGACGGTATACTTTAACAATTGTATCATCCGCAATGCGGTATACTTCGCCGCTTGCGCCCTCATCTATTTTCGGTGCACCATCTATATTTAATTCTCTGAAATCCTTATCCATCATAACCCGCAATCCCTTTAAGTCCAGCTTTACACATCTTTCGGATGCGTTCGCCGGTGGTGAGGGCTTTGAACTCTTCTGTTTCTGACCAGGCTTCAAGCTTAAACGCTGCGTCCCGTAAAAGAGACGAGAGGCTCTCTCTGTCGTCGTCGGAGATTTCCTTTGTATAATAAACCATTCTGTTTCCGCCGCCTTCGATCACTCCCATAAATCGAAGGAACCATTCCGCCCTGTAAAACCCGAATGTTTCGTACAGACCGGTAAAATCCGCCATAAGCTCATCATGCAGCATATTATTTGCCTGGCCGTATGTCTGCCTGGTGTAATAATGCGTACACTCGTGCTCCCGTCTGATATACAGAGATTTTTCAAGCCATTCTGCACTGTCCAGCCCCAGTTCTTCAGCAGGAACATTGCTGTACGGTTTCGCCGAAAGAATGATAAAGCGGATCGTCTTCCCCGAAAGAAAGACTGCTCCTGTCTCGCTGAGATTAGCCGGCCGCACTCCCTTATGCGCTATTTTAATGACCAGTTCCTCAAAGTCATCGGTGTCACGCACATATATCACCGGGATCTTTCCCGCAAAAGAATCGTATATCTCTATCTTTATATCTTCCGGGTGCCTGAGAGTCACCGGACGTTTGGCGCACAGGCTCTCATTCAGTGCCTTTTCCGCGCCTTCTTTGTCCGCAAGCTCTATTATCCCGTCCCAGCCCTGCAGAAATGAAATATCCGGTTCCGGCAGAACCTCGCAGTCCTTATATCTGTTTTCTATTAACTCTTCCATAACTCCTCACTTTCCGGGATCAGCTTTTCAGCACCTCCGAACTCTGCATGAGATCCGGAAAACCATTCTGTCTCAAGGCTTCAAACAGCACTATCGCGACTGAATTTGCCAGATTCAGGGAACGGATCCCGTATCCCATGGGGATCCTTATACAGCTCTCCGGAGCGGACCTTAAGATATCTTCCGGTATGCCCCCGCTTTCCTTTCCGAACATTATGAAATCATCCGGTGAATACCGTACATTACTGTAGCTCTGCCCGCCCTTTGTCGTGGCAAACCATACCCTTGCTCCGGGATTTTTCTCCGCAAAATCCTGATAGTTCATGTATCTATGCAGGCTGAGCCTGTCCCAGTAGTCCATTCCGGCTCTTTTCACATACCGGTCATTTAACAGAAAGCCGAACGGCTCTATCAGATGAAGAGCCGTACCTGTCGCCACACAGGTTCTGCCTATATTTCCCGTATTCGCCGGTATCTCCGGCTGGAATAAAACTATGTTCGTGACCATCCTCCTTAATCACCCGGACACGGGCATGCGATACTCAGACCATTATAGCACTCAGGCTGAGGATATGTTAGAATTCTGGTAAACAGCACACGTAAATCTGCCCGAAAAGGAGATAGCATGGGTCCCATCATTTCAGCCGGTGAAGTAAAATCCAAATACAGCATTACTCCCCTTATGATCAAATCCTTTATGTCCGGAATGCTGATAGCATTCGGAGGCCTCGGAAGCCAGGTTATAAATACCGCATCCGGCACCTCATTTTTAGGAGCCTTTGTTTTCCCGGTCGGTCTGATCCTGGTTATCTGCACCGGATCCGAACTCTTTACCGGAGACTGTCTGATGGCCATGGCTGTTGCAGATAAGAAAATAACCTTAGGCAGCATGATAAAAACCCTGATCCTTGTCTACATCGGAAATTTCATAGGATCCCTTTTTGTGGTATTCATGGCCTATGCCGGGAATCTGCCCGGAATGTATGACGGGAAGTTAGGTGAAGCAATGGTGAAAACAGCCGCCACAAAGACTGCTCTATCTCCCGGCGTTTCCTTTGCAAAGGGCGTACTCTGTAATATCCTGGTCTGCGCAGCGGTCCTTGTTGCGATCAGAACAAAAGAAGTAACAGGAAAGATGCTTGCCGCATACTTTCCTGTTATGTTATTCGTACTGTGCGGTTTCGAGCACAGTATCGCAAATATGTACTTTATTCCCATGGGACAGCTGATAAGCAGCTTTGATATCGGTCTGCTGATGAATAACCTGATCCCCGTCACACTGGGAAATGTTGCGGGCGGCGTAGTATTCGCGCTTGGAATGTATTACTGCAGCCGCCCTGCTAAGTCGTAATCATTAAATTACTTTTTGCTGTTCTGCACCTCCCTGATCAGGTCATAGTTGGAATCCTTTCCTTCCACGAAACCTGTAACAGGAGTGTTGAGACCGGAGAAATTATTAAATGAGACGAAAGCCTCTTCGATCTTTTTAAGCAGCTCCGGCGACAGCCTCTTGCTGAAAGCGATGGCGTCCTTCTGAATATTTCCCGTCTTGGATATGATCTTGAGCTTGGAAACGTCAACTCCGTTTTTCTGAGCCTTTTCATATGCCTCGTTATATGTAGCACCCGCTGCAAAGTCTCCGGCAAGTACTCCCTTGATAACATTGTCATGGCTGCCTGCAAAGGTAATATTTCCGAGATCCCTGTCGGGATTGAGGCCTGCCTGCCTGATGCTGAAATCAGCATACAGATAACCCGATGCACTGGCCTTGTCCACATAACCGAAATCCCTTCCCTTCAGATCCTTGATATCGTTTATGCCGGAATTGGTTCTGGTGATGATATATCCGTTGTAATAGTCTTTTCCGTTTACCTTCGGCGTAGCTACGGGCACAAGCTCCGTAACCTTGCAGGCATCGGTATAAGCCATGGGCGAGAACCAGCCGCCGTCCAGGATTCCGTCTTTGATGCTCTTTCCCAGGGAATTGTAATCCTTTGAAATAACGATCCTGGTCTTCATTCCTATGGACTTGAAGATCCTTTCCAGAATGGGAGCATACATGTTCTTGATATCGGCGGGAGATGTGAAGGGATTTATTCCGATCGTGATCTCATCCTCTGCCTTGGCCTTTGACATCTCCATCTGCATGTTGTCACAGGTGTCGTTCAGATTATCACAGTAATCCAGAAGATCCGAGGTCTTCTGCTTATGCTGTTCGATAAGGGTGATGGATTCCTGGGCGTGGGTATTGCTCTCCTCTATACCGGCAACCAGCTCCTCCAGAGTATCCTTCATCTCTCCGGTGGCAGAAACGCTCTCCTTTGTAAGATCCGTAAGCTCATTTATATTGTCCTTTATGACACTCATGGAATTCTGGGAACCATCCAAAACCTTCACGGTATTCTTCATCATCTTATGAAGCTCTTCGATAGATGCTGAAGATTCCTCTATGGAAGCATTTGCCTGTGCCGTGGTATTTTCCAGAACCTGTATTATCTGGTCGATATCATTTACAAAGACTGCTGTCTCCTTTGCCAGCTTTCCCACTTCTTCGGCAACAACCGCAAAGCCTCTTCCGTGTTCACCGGCTCTTGCGGCCTCAATGCTGGCATTCAGCGCAAGGAGGTTGATCTGTGAGGATATAGACTGTATGTACTGTATATTCTTCTGGATCTCTTTTGAGGAATTGGCAAGCTCCTCATTGATGCTACGGGTATTACTGAAAGTATTTTCAACGCTTTTCAGCAGGTTATAGGTTTCCTTTACGGTACTCTGTCCTTCGGTCACCTGCTCCAGAGTGCGGTCAGCCTCTGCCTCAACCATCGAGATCCTGGAATTGATCTGCTCGCTGCTGTCGGTCACCATTCCCACAGCCTCTTCAGCCTTTTCCACGTACTTCAGATTCCGCTCCGAGATATCGGCTGCCATACGGTTCTTTGAAACCAGCTTTTCAAAAGCCTCCTCATTCTTCTTCGCTATCCAGAGAAGGTTCCTGGTATCAAATCCGATCACCTCGATCATGGATCCGATCACTTTATAGAAGGAAAAATACTTCCCATTATCATTTTTTGTGTTGTCAGTATTGTCTCGTTTTCTTCCGAACATTTTTTGTACCGCCCTCCGGTTTTTGTCAATAACCTTTATTTTTGTAACAGTTTGACAAGTAAGATCAGTCCAAACCCGTCACACGTATTAAATTTTAACAAAAATTCGGGGGCAATTCAAGAATTTCCGATATTTACAAAATCGAACATATGTTCTATAATGCCTTTACAGGAAAATATGGGGGTATTTTCTATGAAGAAGGAGCCAAGACCGGTAGATGTGATATGCCAGCACTCCAAAGACGGGACCACCATCCCTATGAGAGTCAGGGTTACGGATGATGACGGACAGCTGCAGTCATACACCATAAAGGGCTTCCGGGATCTCTCCCACAAAGGCACGCGGGAGATGCCGGACGGCATGTATATAAATGACAGCACTCTTGTTTTTGAGTGCTTTATAACAGACTTCGGAAGGCAGCGGCTTATCCGTCTCTACCATGAACAGAATGATGACATCTGGAAGATGACCTCATAAATGCCGCCCGCTTTTCAGACTTTCCTTTATGCTTCTTCCACCGACATCCTGAAGGGATATCCCTGGGCCTTTGCCCGGGAAAGCGCCGTATTAACCTTTGTCGAAGCTATATCATAGGGGTACTTGCCCACGACAGCCTGCCCCTTTTTATGGACATTCAGCATTATGGTCTGTGCCGTTACTTCGTCCTTATGAAATATATCGACCAGCACTTCCACAACGAATTCCATCGTAGTGAAATCATCATTGAACATGATGACATTAAACTGGCGGGGTACCTTTATTCTGCTGTTAGTGCGTTCTTTAACCGCATCCTTTGTAGCCATGCTGCTATTATAGCAGACATTTACCCGTCAGACCAAAAGAAGATGTTCCTCGGTCATATCATAGTAGAGCATGAGACCGGCGGAGGATGTATCAAATACCCTTACCACATCGCAAAGACTGCTCTCCGCCTCAAACTGCCGGCTGATATCCTCCGAAGCATAAAGCCTTTCCGGCGAAAAAACTGTTTCATTATCAGATGTGAACACAGCTGAATAGAGGATCTCCTGTTCCACCAGATCCTGGAAGATATGGCTTCCGTATGACAGCTCCGGATTATATCCTGCTGTTCTCTCTTCTATTTCAAATACCGCTTCAAACCCGCTGATGTCAGAAAAAGACGCGGGGATCCCAAGCTCCGGAGATGAAGTGCATATCCTGCCCGGCACCATGAGTACCAGCTTTTTCCCGCTGTTTCTGTATTTCCAGTTTATCTTTCCTATGAGCTTTGCCGCAGCAGGCTTTTCCGAATACGGCAGATTGTAGTATTTCACGGGATCGACGTAGACCACCAGATCCACGGCTTCCTTTCTCGACAGTCCCATGGATGAATGCCTGCTTTCCACCAATATCTTATCCTTATCCGTTTCTTCCGGAATGCGGATCTCAGCTTCGTCCTTATATACCTTAAGCGGCCTGCACTGAAGGAGGTTAATGGCATATTCCCCGTCAGGCGCTGTATTTATCGTAAATTCAACATCAACCGCATGCTCATACTCCGATGAAACAGCCTGCAGCATTTCCCGCATCCTGTTCATCATTTCCCGGTTAGATACGATGCCCTTGCAGGACACAAACCTTACCTCTCCGGAACGCCCCATGCTTTTCAGGCTGTTTTCCGCTTCCATGTCCCTTTCACTCAGGATATTTTTCAGATACCGCGGCAGGTTTTCCAGAATAGTATCGCTGTCCACCAGATTCAGGCACCGGCCTGCCGTATCTATGGCCTCGGCCTTTCTCTGTGAAAATCTGTGCTTTTCCGCCACCGTAGTGTAATTTGTGGCTTCCGGATTGTCCAGGCTCACAAGTCTCGGATAGGATCCGTCTATCCGGTCAACCGCTGACGTACCAAGTCCCATGACCAGTCTCAGCATACCGGCTGTCTGATCAATTGACCTTAAGAATTTATAGGGACTGTATGAATAGGCCACGCCCGCTGCGCAGGGCATAAAGAACTGTCCGTAATATGACCCCGATATCCTCTGTACCAAAAGGGCCATCTGTTCATCCTTCTTATCCAGCCCCCTCCTTTTCCTGTAATCAAGCGCGGAAAGGCTCATAGTGCTGGCATATACTGTACGTATGGCATCCTCGAATTCCTTCAGCCTGTCGGAAAGCTCTCCTCTGTTCACGCAGAAAACAGATTCGTATTTCCCCGCAAAGGCGTTCCCGAATCCGTCCTCCAGTATGCTGCTGGATCTCACAATAAAGGGATCATGTCCGTAGTATTCAAGTATATTTACAAACTGGGCTTCCATGTCTTCCGAGAAAACTCCGCCCATGATACTTTCCGCAAATTCCTCCGCCAGACTGAAATACTCTTCATCGCTCCGCTGGCGTATCTTCAGATCCCAGAAACCATTGTCCACTATGTAGGTATAGAACATATCGGATCCGATGAAAAAGGAATCGTGTTCTTCCATTACACTGTCTATCTCCGGGGCTTTGTTCCTTATTATTGCCCGGGCAAGAAGCATTCCGCAGGCCTTTCCTCCGATCATGCCGGTTCCCACCATATGGCTTCTGGTATCAAAATAATCCTCGGGACTGAAGTGCTTTCTTAAAAGAACCTGCAGTCTTTCGTCCCTTGTCATCATTATCCTGCACATCTTTTCCGAGGTTTCTTCCAGATCATTTCCCGATTCATATAAAACCTTGGCTTCATTAAAAAATCTGTCCCAGGAATCGGTGAACTGTTCCTCTCCGGGGCGGCTCTTTTTTCTGAGGACGGAATAAAAACGGCTGGACATCACTCCGTCCTGCACCGGGCGCACTTCTCCGTTTTCCGTACAGATATGGGGCAGGAACATTGTTTCCGAATCCCTGTTCCATACCTTGGCCGGACGCAAAAAGACCCTGCCGTCCTCCGAATATACATCTAAGAACAGCTGGGTAGTATCTTTTATCTTATTTATGGCGGACACAGAATGCTTACCCCGTATTATCGGGAAGAAAGCAACTGTGTCCAGGATAAAGAGAAAAGGACAAGTAACCTTAAAGAAGTTACCCATCATGAGGTCAGTAGCCCACGCTGTCTGCAGTTCAGACAGACAGTCAAAAACATAGAAAGCGTCCCGTCCCTCTTTTTCGATGATGTTATGTATGTCTACCGTGAAGGTCTCGAAGAGATGGGAAAGGGGGATATTGTATATCTTTACCCCCTCTCTTTCTTCTATCAGGGGTTCATGGGCGGCAAATCTGAAGTATATCAGGTTCCGCTTGTCTGCTATGGCCTGTTCCACATAAGGCTCCATGAAGAATCTGAATTCCTTTAATTCCGATACCCGGAATACCACATTGTCTCCAAGCCTTATATTGTCAAGTGCCTCGTCCAGTCCCGGATTGCCCGAAAGTATTCTGTCAAACGCCGCCATTTTGAACCCCTTTCTTATCCTGCCTTTTTTACAAATACCTTATTCCACATCCTGAAGGGCTTCAAAGTTCTCTTCGCCGGTACGTATCTTAACAACTCTGCTGACAGGATATACAAAGATCTTTCCGTCTCCGATCTTTCCGGTGTACAGAGTCTTCTTTGCGGTTTCGATAACACTGTCAACCGGTATGCCGCTTACAACCACTTCCAGCTTGATCTTCGGCAGCAGTGTAAGATCCATCTCAACACCTCTGTACATCTGTCCCGCGCCCTTCTGCAGACCGCAGCCGGTTACCTGGGTTACCGTTATGCCTGTGACGCCAAGGGTATTGAGTGCCCTTTTGATCTTGTCATATCTTGAGAGCTTGGTAATGATAACGACCTTATACATTCCGGTGTCGAGGCTTGTTCCTTCTGTATGCATAACCGCATTCTCGACAGGAACAGCTGCCCTTCTCATTACTTCACTTGCCTTGTCATAATCATCCACACCGAGATTTGTGTTCTCATTTGCACTCATAAGAGCTCCGGTCATATCAACGATGGAGAAGCCCGCATAAGCTGAGGTAAGTCCGTGCTCCGTAGCATCCAGACCTTCGATCTCTTCTTCCTCCGTAACACGGAGTCCGATGGTTTTCTTAATGATGGTAAAGGCAATGGAGATAGTCACAACCGTCCAAAGTGCTGTAACCGCAACGCCGCCTATCTGCTTGATAAGCTGTCCTACGCCTCCTCCGTAAAAGAGACCCTTTTCTATTCCCGCAACTGCGAATCCGGGAGCTGTATCTGTTGCAAAAAGTCCTACCGCCAGCGTTCCCCAGATACCGTTAAACATATGAACGGCAACTGCTCCGACAGGATCGTCAACGTGGGTTACGTTATCATTGAACCATATACCGAATACAACAAGGAGTCCGGATACCGCTCCGATGATAGCTGCACCTGCGCAGTCTGTTACATCACAGGGAGCAGTTATCGCCACAAGGCCTGCCAGTGAAGCATTCAGACACATGGAAACATCCGGCTTTCCGTATTTAACCCATGTAAAGACCATACATACCACTGTAGCTACAGCGGGAGCAACGGTAGTCGTAAGGAATACAGATCCGAGAGTCGGAACGTCGGTAGCTGCAGCACCGTTAAAGCCATACCAGCCAAGCCACAGAATAAATACGCCGAGAGCTGCTATAACCAGATTGTGTCCCGGGAATGCGTTTACTTTGGTGATCTCTCCTTTGCTGTTCTTCTCAAATTTTCCGATCCTGGCCCCAAGCATCCATGCTCCGATAAGGGCGCATATTCCTCCAACCATATGTATGCAGTTTGAACCTGCGTAATCGTGGAAGCCCCACTCCGCAAGGAAACCGCCGCCCCAGGTCCAGTGGGCTTCGATGGGATAAATGATCGCAGAGATCACTGCCGAATATATGCAGTAGCTTGAAAACCTTGTTCTCTCTGCCATTGAACCGGAAACGATGGTAGCCGTTGTTGCACAGAAAACAAGATTGAAAACGAAGGCTGAGTAATCAAAATTTCCGTAATTTGAAAAAACGTCAAAGCTCAGGCCTCCTATAAACCCGTTCAGAACGTTGGGGCCGAGCATCAGCGATGCTCCGCATATAAACCACATCACCGTTCCGATACAAAAATCCATCAGGTTTTTCATAATGATGTTTCCTGCGTTCTTTGCCCTGGTAAAACCGGATTCGCACATCGCAAAGCCTGCCTGCATCCAGAATACGAGTGCTGCTCCGATCAGGAACCATACCGCAAAAACCTCTCCATCCAATGCTTTCATGATTTCTTCTGTCATAAATCTCCTCCTTCCGCTTAATACAAAACAGCCACCCCGAAAAGGCAGACCACGCCTTTGTGGGATGACTGTTAAATCTAAGCAATTAAATTATAAAGAAAAAGGCGTCCCGGAGATTTTCTCCAAGACGCCCTTGCCTTTATTGGTTGAAAGTGTACACTACTTTATATCATATTGTCAACCGATTATTTTAAATATTTCATTCCGGCAGCTGTGCAGGCCGTTATACGGTATGTACGGAAAACTCTCCGCCGGCTGTCTTTATTGTAATCTTTCCTCCGTTCTTCAATTTTCCGAATAGGATCTCATCCACAAAGAGGGGTTTAATATCATTTCTGATCACCCGGTCAATTTCCCTTGCACCGAATTCCTCACTTATGCCCCGTAATCTCAGAAGCTCCTTCGCCTTCTTATCGGCGGTGACACTGATCTTTTTCGGCTTCAGCTGCTCCGAAAGCTCAGACAGTTTCTTATCGACTATCAGGGCTGCCATCTCATTGCCCATGCTGTTAAAGGCAACTATTTTGTCCAGACGGTTTCTGAATTCCGGCTGGAAGGTTCTCTTTACCTCTTCCATCAGGACGCTGTTATCGATGGTGCTCTTAAACCCTATCCCTCTTTTTCCCAGTCTGTTTGCCCCGGCATTGGAAGTCATTATTATCACGACGTTCCTGAAATCAGCCTTTCTGCCCTGATTATCGGTAAGTGTCGCATAATCCATAACCTGGAGCAGCACGTTATATATATCGGGATGCGCTTTCTCTATCTCATCTAAAAGCAGAACCGAAGACGGCGATTTCCGTATGGCTTCCGTCAGGATTCCGCCCTCCTCATATCCCACATATCCGGCAGGAGAACCAATGAGCTTTGCTACCGCATGCTTCTCTCCGTACTCGCTCATATCAAAGCGGATAAGCTTCACTCCCAGCTCCGCTGCCAGCTGCCTCGCGATCTCTGTTTTGCCAACGCCGGTGGGTCCCACGAAAAGAAGACTTGATAGCGGCTTATTATCACCTGTCAGTCCCGCCTTCGAAAACTTTACGGCATTAACCACCTGGCTTATGGCTTCATCCTGGCCGCAGATCTTTTTCTTTATTCTGTCCTCAAGAGTAGCCAGTCCCTTTACATCATCGGTTTCCACTGTCTCTATCGGGACCCGGCAGATCTTAGTCAGTATCTCATTTATCACATCCCTGTCCACGCTCTGGGTTTTATTATTCAGGGGATGAAGCTTCCGGTAGGCGCCGGCTTCATCAATAAGATCAATGGCTTTGTCCGGAAGGAATCTTTCATTTATATATTTGGCGCTCATCTTAACGGCATACTCCGGCACGCCTTTGGCATACTTTACGCCGTGATAAGTCTCATACTTTCCCTTCAGTCCTTTCAGGATTTCTACTGTTTCTTCCTCAGACGGCTCCTTTATCTCCACATTCTGGAAACGCCGTATCAGGCTCTTATTTTTTTCAAAGTACTTCTTGTATTCTTCAAAGGTTGTGGCTCCTATGAACCTTATACGTCCGTCGGACAGATAGGGCTTCAGCATATTTGAAGCATCAAAGGAGCCTTCCCCCACAGCTCCCGCGCCCGAGAGATTGTGGATCTCATCTATATATATTATCGGCTTCTCTTCCTTGCCGATCTCTGATAAAACCTTCTTAAAGCGCTTTTCAAAATCCCCTCTGTACTGGGTTCCCGCAAGCATGCCTCCGAGATCCAGCGCAAAGACCTTCGCTCCCTTTATGGCATCCGGAACCTCATCTCCTTTCAGCCGCTGCACGAGTCCGTATGTTATGGCTGTTTTACCGACTCCCGGTTCTCCGATATGCAGAGGATTATTCTTGTCCTTTCGGCAGAGGATCTGGATAGTCCGCTCCAGCTCCGCTTCTCTTCCGATCAGCGGATTAACATCCTTCAGGGTTTCATTCAGACATGGTGCATAAAGCTTCCATCTGACGTCGCCGGGTTTCTCCTGCCCTGCGATGGCCTCCCCGGTATTTTCGGATGCCGCGTCACCCTCTATAAAAGATATTTCCTGAAGAAGATCCGCTTCCGTGATATCCTGCTGTTCCATATAATACTGTGCATAGCAGTCGTTAAGGTTCCACAGGGCGTGAACCACATGTCTCACATAGACTTCCCCGCTGCCGCTGTTATAGGCACTCTGTCCCGCAAACATCAGCATTTTATTGACCAGCGTTGATAATTCGGGCTCCTTCTCCGGCACCTTATCCACGTACTCCGACAGATATTCTTCAAGCTTTTCCTTAAGGAGTTTTATATCACCGCCGCACGCCGAAAAGGCTTCAATAAAAAGCCCTTCCTCCGCAAGCATCATAAGGATGGTCTCAGGGGTAACATATTCATATCCCTTTTCCTTTGCATACAGAACCGCCTGGTGAAGTACGGTCATGACCTCTCTTGATAACTCCATAAGGCAACACCTCCGCCTATGATTATACTCTTATCAGCTTCAGTTCACCAAATGCCACTGATCCGTTGATATTGCAGGTGATCGTATCATCTGCATTATTCGGGTTTACACCGTCGATATCGCAGTGTCCGAGGGTGACGCCCACCCTGTTTTCAACCTTCCATTCGGCGGGAATATATACATTCATTGCCCCGAATGACACTCTGCAGTCAATATTAACGGTTTTGCCGGGGACCTCCGCTTTATCGAAAAAAACGCTCAATTCTCCGAACCGCGATGAAAGCTCGGCGGAACTCAGATTCCGGCTGCGGACGTATCTCGTCGATGATCCGAACTGCGTGGAATAATATATGGTTCCGTTGTCATTTTCGCTGTAGCTTTCGGAATATTTATCCGAAAACCGGTTGTTCCCGCCATGTGAATGATCATGGTGTCTCCTGTGATGCGGGAAAAGCATGTGGAATGCGACGGTCAGGAGAACTGCCGCAATCAGCACGGTCCAGGGAGTGATAGCGGTTATACCCAGCGGTTTATCGAATATAATGCAGATCACGGCAAGAGGAACAAATACTCCCCCAAAGGAAAGATCAATGATGCTGTGTACTATAACGACCACCATTATTGCTGCGATCACAAGCCCCCATGGACTCACACTCACGAATACCGGCGGAAGGTTCAATACATTCAGCTTCCACAGAATAAGGCACACAGCCAGTGCAATCAGCAGGATCCCCGTTACAATATTTCTTGTTCTGTATCTCATGACATATCTCCTTTTATGGCGTGATTATTTCCTTTAACGCCCTGTAATAATTTCTTGAACAGTAAACCGTTTTGTAGGTACCCTGAAATTCGATCTTGCTCGCTCCCGCCAGGTTCTTGGTAATTGAGTAGATTCTCCGGGTATTCAGTATGGCCGATTTGGATATCCTTAAAAAATAGGACGGGAGTTTTTCCTCCAGTTCGTATAAGCGGTATTTCACTTCGAATTCATCGTCTGCGGTATGGGCCCTTATAGAACCGCTTTCGGTTTCGAAGAAGAGAATACTTTCAAGAGGAATGAAAAACTCGGCCTCCTCCTTAAACAGGCTTATCTGGGAAGTCCCATGAGAGCTTTCTGTAAGGAGCTTCTGGATTTTCATCACTTCTTCACTGACGCCGGAGCACTTAATGATGACTTCGCATCCTTCTGCATCCGGATCGATCTCAATTTTTACCTTCAAATCGTTCATGGGATTATTATACAGCTAAAGATTGTTAGCGAAAGGGGTTTTTGCCAAGAGGTTGAAAAAAAGCGGTGAGAGGTTGGTACCTGTCCCTCAGGATGCCTGTAAAGGGATGAAAAACGCAGGGATTTTCTTTTTTTGCAGTATAAGATATAATTGTCCAGTATGCAGGGCTTCAATTATATGAAAACAAAAAAATTAACAGCATGCATCATGGCCGCCATGATGCTTTTCGCTGTAATGTTTTCCGTGTTCTTTATAACGGTACACGCTGATCATGACTGTACCGGTGAGGATTGTCCCGTCTGTGCCGTCATACATCAGTGTGAAAATATCATTCACGGTCTGGGTGATGGCGGAGCAGCCGTGTCTGCTGTTCTCATCCCTATTGCTGCCCTTTCACTGTTCGTTTCTATACATGCATGTTTCTTTGCCGGGGACACGCCTGTATCCAGAAAAGTCCGTCTGAACAATTGAAACACTCCGTTCAGATGCAGATCATACCCGCAGGGATTGGTCTGCTCTTATTTTGCTGTTGTTAAATCAAAATACGGAGGTTTCATTATGAAAAAATTCATTTCTGTTATTTTAGCCGCCATTATGACGGCCGGCTGTTTAACGGCGTGCGGCGGCAGCAGTACTGCCGAAGCAGCCAACAAAGACAGGCTTCAGATCGTAACAACCATCTTCCCCGAATATGACTGGGTAATGAGCGTACTTGGCGATAATCCGGCGGGCGCCGAGGTGACCCTGCTGCTTGATAACGGCGTGGATCTTCACAGCTACCAGCCCACAGCCAACGATATACATAAGATCTCTGCCTGTGACATGTTTATATATGTGGGAGGTGAGTCTGATGAATGGGTGGATGACGTCCTTAAGGAAGCTGAAAACAAAAACATGACAGTAATAAATCTTTTAGATGTCCTGGGAGATTCCATCAAGGAAGAAGAAGTAGTTGAGGGAATGCAGGAAGACGAACACGAGCATGAAGAGGAAGGAGAGGACGAGCATGAGCATGAGGAAGAGATCGAATATGACGAGCATGTATGGCTGTCTCTCCGCAATGCCTCAGTGCTTACCGGACATATCTCAGAAGAGCTTCAGCGTATAGATGCAGCGAATGCGGAAACCTATAAAAAGAATTCCGCTGCCTATGCGGAAAAACTGGCTGACCTCGATAAACGGTATACGGACGCTGTATCAAATGCTTCCTTCAATACCCTTCTCTTCGGTGACAGATTCCCCTTCAGATATCTGACGGACGACTATGATCTTTCCTATTATGCCGCATTTGTCGGATGTTCGGCGGAGACGGAGGCCAGCTTTGAAACTATCATGTTTCTGGCAGGAAAGACAGATGAACTTTCATTGCCTGCTGTAATGACTATTGAAGGGTCAGACCACAAGATAGCGAAAACCATAGTACAGAATACGGAAAGCAAGGATCAGGAGATCCTGACTATGGATTCAATGCAGTCGACCACTTCAAAGGATGTAGAGAATGGCAAGACCTACCTTTCCGTCATGGAGGACAATCTCTCTGTTCTCAAAGAGGCTCTGAAATAGGAGGTATCTGCAGATGACGATAAAGAATGTTGTATGTTTATCACTGTGTACTGCAGTCCTCATTCTGACTGCAGGATGCGGGAAAAATAACAGCGGGACGGATGATATCCCCCCTTTAGCCATCACTGATGCGGGGATGATATCAGAGACATCTGACACACCGGAAGCATCAGGAATATCAGTGGTACCGGAAGCATCTGAGTCGTCAGAGATACCGGATATAACAGTAGTATCAGAAGCATCGGAGGAACCGGACATGTCCGGAGTATCAGGATCTCCGGAGTCATCTGCCGGCACTGAGGGTATAGATGTGGATCTCACAATCATGTCCAGCACGATGGTATATGCCGAGGTTTTTAACATGGTATATAATCCGGAAAATTATACAGGAAAAACAGTTAAGATGAAGGGAATATATGCTGTGTATCATGACGAAAACCAGGAGAAAACATATCATGCCTGTGTCATATCCGATGCAACGGCCTGCTGTTCACAGGGCATAGAGTTCGAGCTGACAGATGAGTATCAGTATCCCGAGGATTATCCTGAAGAGAGCAGCGATATCTGTGTGACCGGAACATTCGATACATATATGGAGGACGGATATACATACTGCATTTTAAGGGACGCACAGCTGCTGTCCTGACACTGTATCGAAAAATCTGTCAAAAAACTGGAAACTCTGAGCGATATGTTGTAAAATCAGAAAAGGCAAAGGCGCCGGTAACGGTGTCTTTGTCTTTTTTATTTGCAGATGAAATCAAAAGGAGCGGCATTGACAAATAATGAATATAGATAAAGTCAGAGAAGAATGCGGTGTTTTCGGGATCTTTTCAAATAAAAAAAAGAATGTTTCAGAGGACGTCTACTACGGTCTTTTAGCCCTTCAGCACAGGGGACAGGAGTCTGCGGGGATCTCAGTCACGGACAGGAACGGCGAAAAAGGCAATATCCAGACCCATAAGGGTATGGGTCTTGTAAGCGAGGTTTTTGATGCAGAAACCCTCGGGAAACTTAAAGGCGATATCGGGCTCGGACATGTCCGCTATTCCACAACAGGTGAAAGCATCATCAGCAATGCGCAGCCCATAGCAATGAATTACATCAAGGGAAGCCTGGCTTTAGCCCATAACGGCAATATCATTAACGCAGCGGAGCTTAAAGAAACACAGATGCTGCGGGGACTCGCCCACTTCGGCACAACCGACTCGGAGGTTATAGCCTATGAGATCATATATGACAGGGTAAATGCCGGTTCCATAGAGGAAGCTGTCAAAAGAACCTCCGGAAAGATAAAAGGAGGCTATGCACTGCTGATAATGAGTCCCAGAAAACTTGTGGGTATCAGGGATCCTCTCGGGATCAAGCCCCTCGTCCTTGGAAAAAGGGGCGATGATCTTATTTTAGCATCGGAGAGCGCGGCAATAACTTCTGTAGGCGGTGAGCTGATAAGGGATGTACGTCCAGGAGAGATAATCAGCATCAGTGCTGAAGGTGTCAGAAGCGACCTCTCTCTATGCACAGAAGACAGAGCGCATTGTATTTTTGAGTACATATATTTTGCGAGATGTGATTCCGTTATGGACGGGATAGAAGTTCATGAAGCCAGGGTTCGGGCGGGACAGGCTCTTGCCAGAAGAGCCCCCGTGGATGCTGATATCGTGGCCGGTGTTCCCGATTCCGGGCTGGCTGCCGCTGAAGGGTATTCTGCCGAATCAGGCATAAGATTCTGTCATATATTTCATAAAAACAGCTATGTGGGACGGAGCTTCATCAAACCTACGGACAGGGAAAGGAAGATAGCTGTACATATGAAGTTAAGTGTGCTCCGGGATGTGGTAAAGGATAAGCGGATAGTTCTTATTGATGACTCCATCGTCCGGGGAAATACAATGAAAGAGATAATCGAAACACTGAAAAAGGCTGGAGCAAAGGAAGTACATGTGAGGATCAGTTCTCCGCCCTTCCTTCATCCGTGCTATTACGGAACCGATGTTCCGGGAAGCGGAGAACTGATAGCATCCGAGCATTCGGATATGGAAGTATGCGAAGCCATCGGTGCAGATTCTCTTTGCTATCTTCACCTGGAAGATTTCAGGACAATGGTTCCCGGGATCAGCCTTTGCACCGCCTGCTTTGACGGTAATTACCCGGTAAAATAAGGATATTTATACAGCCGGGACCTTCTTTGCCTTTTTCTCCGCCGATACGTTTCCCTATGTCCTCTTCGGACACCTTCTGTTTCCTAAGAACAACAGCAACAATCCCAGGATTTGTATGGCAGCAATATCATCTACGCCCGATTCTTGTTCAATGAGAGCAATATAAACGACGGTAATCAAAAATTCTTGCTATTAGAATGTTCATTATGGTTTAATAAAAAGGGGATGAATGAAAGAGTTTGAGATGATAAAGCTGATCGTTACAGATATGGACGGGTGTCTGCTTGATGATAAAGGGGCGCTTCCTCCGAACTTCAAAGAAGCATACGAACTGATGCGTAAGAATAACGTCATCTTTACGGCAGCCAGCGGAAGGGCAATAAAAGGGGTTCAGAGGCCCTTCGGAGATTACGCTAAGGACATGGCGTTTATTTCAGATAACGGCGCCAGGGCTTTTTACAAGGGCGACTTTCTTTTCAGCAGAACGCTGGACTTTTCCGCATACATGCCTGTCATCACGGAGCTGAGAAAGAACAAAGCGCTTTTTTCCGTTGCCTGCGGGGAAACACGGGCATGGGTAGAGGACACAGGTATCATAAATAAAGAGATGGAAGAGGAATTGTCAAAATACTATTCCGAATGGTTCCAGTGTGATTTTGAGAAGATACCCGAGAGAATAGTCAAACTGGCAATACTGTATTTTGATGATATTGAAAATAATATCTATCCTGATTTCAGGAAATTTGATAATGACAGGATCTGCGTACAGGTAACAGCATATGTCTGGATGGATGTTTATGAAAAGGGCATTTCAAAAGGAACCGCGATAAAAGCGATGCAGGACGAACTGGGGATCTCCCCTGCGGAAACTATCGTATTCGGGGATTATCTGAATGATATTTCGATGGCGGAGTGTGCGTCTGTTTCATATGCCCCGGCAAATGCCCATCCTGATGTGAAGAAAGTATTTACTGAAACCATAGGGTCAAACACCGAATACGGGGTTACCGAAAAGATAATAGAAATCCTGCGAAGTGAATGACTATGATACGTCTGAGTGACCACTTAAAAAGCAGGTTCGGAGAGAAGATATACAGATTGTCGCTTTCATCCGGGTGTACCTGTCCAAACCGCGACGGAAAGGCAGGCTATGGAGGCTGTTCTTTCTGCTCCGGAGGGGGTTCCGGTGAATTTGCAGCAGAACCGGCTCCGATAGATACGCAGATAGCAGAAGCAAAGAAAAGGATTTCACTGAAGACGGATGCCGGGAAGTATATCGCATATTTTCAGGCATATACCAATACATATGGAGATCTGAAACGTCTTAGGGAGTTGTACCTAGAAACCATAAACCGTGATGATATTGTGGCATTATCACTTGGAACCAGGCCGGACTGCCTGGGGGATGAAGTGATGGAAATGCTTCTGGAACTGAAAAAGATCAAGCCGGTATGGATAGAGCTCGGGCTGCAGACGGTACATGAGAGAACTGCTGTAAGGATACGCAGGGGATATGACCTCCCGGTATTTGAGAAGGCTTATAAGAGACTAAAATCAGCAGACATAGAGACAATCGTACACGTAATATTCAACCTTCCGGGAGAATCAAGGGAGGATATGCTTGAAACAGTCCGCTATCTTGCCGGATTGAAACCGGAGCTTGACGGTATAAAGCTGCAGATGCTTCAGATACTTGAAGGCACCGATATGGCAGAGGAATACAGAAAAGATCCGTTCCCGCTTATGAGTCTGGAGGAATATTCGGATCTGATAGCGGAGAGCGTGTCGATCCTTCCCAAAAACACTGTCATTCACAGAATGACGGGAGACGGACCGCGCAAACTTCTGACAGCACCTTTATGGAGCCTTGATAAAAAGCGGGTGCTGAATACGATAAACAGGAAAATACAATAAATGGCTACCTACGTTGTTTCTGATCTGCACGGGCAGTACGAAGCATTCGAAGCAGGTCTGAAGAAAATAGAATTCAGCGATCAGGATGAGCTTTATGTGCTCGGTGATGCCATTGACAGAGGCAATGGCGGGATCAGGATCCTGCAATATGTAAAACAGGAGAAAAACATGGATCTCATTATAGGGAACCATGAGTTTATGATGCTGAATTCCGTGGATCCCAATGGGAAGCCGAAATGCAGCGGGCAGGATGATGTGCTCTGGCTATATTATAATGGGGGAAACGCTACTTTTGCGGAATATAAGAAGTTCACACCCAGACCAGAAAGTCGCTCCTATTCTGGCTGAACAGAAGGTATGTGATCAAAACCCTGGAAATAAACGGCAGGAAATTCTGTCTCACACACTCATATTACGATGAGGAAAACGAGAACCGGCAGTTTTTTGAAATGAGCTACAGGGATGTCTGGAACATCGTATGGAAGTCCATTTTCCGTCATGATGCAGAAACAAAAGGGACTGATATTTACAAGGATTATGACTACACCTTTATCACCGGTCATGTGCCGGTAATGTCCGTTTTGCGTGAATATGAGTACAGATCAGATTTCAATGAGCTCAGGATTTATGAGAAGGGAAATCTTGTGGATATTGACGGATCCTGCGGACTCGGATACCATGCCGGACTTCATAACGGGGCGCTGTTCCTGAGACTTGACGATATGAAGGTGTTTCCGGTTCTTCTGGAAAACCTGGAGAAATATAAGGATACTTAACACAAGGAGGAAAAACAAATGCCATTCATCGAAACAAAAACTAATGTAACTGTAACCAAAGAAAAAGAAAAGGAGCTGAAGGAGAGGCTTGGCAAAGCCATTTCCATAATTCCGGGCAAGAGTGAAAGCTGGCTTATGCTTGCGATCGAGGGAGATGTGCCCATGTATTTCAGGGGTGATGATTCCGAACCGACCGCATTTATCGAGGTAAAGATCTTCGGAGATGCGTCCCGTGATGTATACAGCAGTATGACAAAG
>JAIKXV010000014.1 GCA_024683935.1 Lachnospiraceae bacterium
TGATAGTGGAGCTTCTCCACCGCCGCTTCTATCTTCTCTTTGTTTCTCGGAAGGACATTGCCGCCATTTAAGTATTTTGAAATGGTGGCAAGGGACAACCCCGTCTCGTTCCGTATGTCTTTTATGGTTGATGGCATATCACTTTTAAGGATCCTTCGCTCACGCTCAGGATGACAATGTGCTCACGCAGTTTTTATTACTGAACAATAACTCCGTCTTCGTCCCAGAGGTCGTGCCAGTCATTTGCTCCGGGCCACAGGAATACCTGACCCTTGACAAGGCGGTTATTCTTTTCCATGGTTCCGATGATCTTCATCTCGTCATCTGAAAGAGGATCCTCGGTCACACACTTCAGATTTGCAACATAATTGTGGATGGAGAAGGGTATTGCCATCTCTCCTCTCTGCTGTGCCCACTTTAAGCAGATGAGAGCGGGATGAACGCCGTGATTCTTTGCGATCTCCACAAGCTCGGGCTCTGCCATATCGTTGATATCGGTCTCCACTATATCCCTTTCAGGACGTCTCGGGCTTCCGAGAGGCATATATCCTACAGGCTGGATCTTGTGATCTACCAGATACTGCATCAGCTCATTCTGCTGGAAGCAGGGATGGATCTCCAGCTCGCAGGCTGCAGGGATCTCGCTGAGCTTGGGAAGCACTGCCTCAAGCTTCGGTATCGTCAGGTTTGATATACCTATATTTCTTACCAGGCCCTGCTTCTTTAATTCCGCAATCTGCTCGTAGGTATCACAGAATTCGTCAACAGAGAAAGGCTTTGAATCCGGATTTCTGGAATCCACATCACAGTGGGGTGCATGATAATTCGGGAAAGGCCAGTGAATATAATACATATCCACATAGTCCAGCTTCAGGTCGGAAAGGCTCTTCTTCAGCGCTTCGCCAACCTTCCTGTGCATATCATTCCACACCTTGGTCATGATGAAGAGCTCGTCCCTCTTCACAACCTTATCATCCAGTATCTTTTTCAGTACGTCTCCGATAAGGTTCTCATTTCCGTAGCATGCGGCGCAGTCCACATTTCTGTATCCTGCCCTGATGGCGCCGTCAACCGCTTTCGCAACATCATCCGCGCTGACCCTGTCGGAGCCGAAGGTTCCGAGACCTATACAGGGAACCTCTTCTCCCGTATAAAATTTCACCTTCGGTACCAGTTCCGGATTAACAAATTCTGACATCTTTTTCCTCCTTATTCTGAAATAGCTTTATCCGCTTTTTATCCTTCGCTGTCTATCAGTATCTTTCCCTTTACGGCGCCGGGCGTCTTGTAGAGTTCAAAGGCTTCGGCGATCCTGCTCAAAGGATATTTCTTAAATATGAGACCTTCGTCATATCTTAACTTTCCGTTTCCGTAATACTCTCCGGTCAGGCTCCATTCATGTCCCGGGAAAGGGGCGGAATAGCTCATCCAGGATCCGGTCAGGTTGAATTCCTTACGGTTCATGTTTTCCCATTCTGAAACGCTGAATGTGAGGTCCTTTGTGGGAGTTCCCACAAAGCACATCTCAGCCTTATTGGCTGCAAGCGCGAAGGCCATCTTCATGGTGATGGTATTTCCTGCCGTCTCATATACATAGTCGAAACCATGTCCGCCGGTCAGGGCCATTGCCTGTTCCATAAAGTCCTTATCAAGAGTATTTATGCCGTCGTCCGCACCCATCTTCTTTGCGAATTCCAGCTTCTCCGGTACTATGTCAAATACCACGATCTTCTTTGCATCAAAGACGCGGAGCCAGTTTACGAGAAGTACTCCTATGGTTCCTGTTCCGAGAACCGCCACATACTTTCCGGCTTTGTAATTTACCCTTTCAAGTCCGTGAAGGGCTATCGTTGTGGGCTCAAAAAGCGCGCCCTGCTCGAATGAAACACCGTCTGCTATGGGTACTGCGTTCATCTCGGGCACACATACATATTCCGCAAAGGATCCCTGCTGACGGGAGCCTATGAAGCTGTAGTGCTTGCAGAGGGAATAATTGCCTGTCTGACAGTCGGCACATTCCATGCAGGGTACCAAAGGCACTCCCGCAACCCTGTCGCCGGGCTTGAATCTGGTAACACCCTCTCCGACCTTGTCTATGGTTCCGGAGAATTCGTGACCGATCACATTGGGATAGAAATGGCAGGCATCGGCATTTACTCTCGGTACGTCAGATCCGCAGATACCCGTGTACTTTACCTTTACCCTGACCTCGCCCGCTTTGGGTTCGGGATCAGCCATGTCCTCGTATCTTATATCATTAGGTGCGTAGATTACTCCTGCTTTCATAATTCCTCCTTTATTTTCACCTCATCAGCCGGCTTCTCCTTTATGTGAAGCCTTTTCAATGGGGAAGTTTACTGGTTCCTGTGCATCAGGTTCTTAAGATCCTCGTACAGTTCCCGGTAAATCTCGTAATTCCTGTCGTAAACCTCTTTATTTGCGGGATCCGGTTCATGATGTCTCGTGGTATGAACTGTTAAGGATACCGCTTCTTCAAAGCTCTTATATACTCCGGTTCCCACGCCTGCAAGTATCGCAGCCCCGAGGGAGGTTTCAGTTCCGGAGTGGCAGACGGTAATGGGTTTACCCGTAACATCCGACTTTATCTGAGTCCATATCTTCGCCATGGATGCTCCTCCCATGGCACGAAGCTCCTTTACCTCTCCGCCGCACTTTTCGGCGATCTCAAGGTTATGCCTCAGCGCAAAGGCTCCGCCCTCCATGGCTGACCTGATAAAATGTCCCTTGGTCTTGGTGAAATCTATTCCGTACCAAACCCCCTTTGCCTTCGGATCCCAGATGGGAGAACGCTCTCCCGCCATATAGGGAAGGAATACGAGACCGTCAGATCCCGGAACCACCTTTTCCGCCAGCTCGTTAAACTGGGCTACGTCACTTAAGTTCCTTTCTTTTTCAAGTGTTCTCTCATAATCACCGAAATTCGCGGTGATCCAGCGCATCACTCCGGCACCGCCGGTGGTTCCTCCCTGAAGCAGCCACTTGTCGGGCACCACATGGAAGCTCAATATAAGGGACGGATCAGCCGCATAGTGATCGAGGCAGATGCTCATGCCTCCTGCCTGTCCTCCCTGCTCCTGTGTCTCTCCGGCATTTAATACTCCTGTTCCCAGGGTTCCGCAGGCCGCATCCAGGCCTCCGGCCACAACCGGCGTGCCTTCCTTTAATCCGGTGAGGGCCGCCGCTTCCTTCGTGACTTTTCCCACCACTTCGTGGCAGGGGAATATCTCCGGCAGGAAGTCCATCGGGATGTCCAGATCCCGGGCCATGTCCTTATCCCAGGTTCCCTTCCTCATATCGAAACAGGAAAATCCGTATCCCTGGGAGATATCCTGGGTAACAGTACCTGTAAGCCTGTATACGATAAAGCTGTTGGACTGAAGGATATACCTGATCTTTTTATACTCATCAGGATGATTTCTTCTATACCAGATTATCTTCGCCGTGGAATAGCTGGGCTGCAGGCTGTTGCCCGAAAGAGAAAAGATCTTTTCATCCAGGCTTTCCCTTAACTCCCTGCAGATGTCCTCGGATCTGGTATCCATCCAGATAGGGGTGTTCATAAGGCACTTTCCGTCCTTATCCACCGCTATCGCTGACCAGCTCTGTCCGTCAGTTCCCACGCCGGCAATGTCCGCGGGATCGATGCCGCTTTTCTCTATCAGCTTCTTTGTGCTGCTGCAGACCGCATCCCACCATTCGTCCGGGTTCTGCTCGGCCCAGCCCTCATGGGGATAATAAACCTTGTATTCTCCGGTCTCGGTCGCTATTACCGTGCCTTCTCTGTCAAAAAGGACGATCTTGCAGGAGCTGGTTCCTATGTCTATTCCCAAAAGATATGCTGACATTTATCTTCATTCCTTTCGTTTTGTTTCACAAAACAAGATTCTTCGCTGCGCTCAGAATGACAAAAACTTTCACTCAGAATTACAAAGCTTTCACTCTGAATGGTAAAGCTTTTATTCAGGCCTTGCCGTCGCAGCCGCAGACCTTCATCCTGTATTCCACCTGGGCTTTAACTGCCTTCATTGCGGCCTCTCCGATCTTCTTCGGATCTATAATGGAATCATCCGCAGCCAAAAGCTCTCTTGTAGCCTTCAGATATGCCTGACGGAGCTCGGTCGCAAAGTTCACCTTGCACATGCCACGCTTTACGCAGTCCTTTACATCATCATCCGAAAGACCTGATGATCCGTGAAGCACAAGGGGTATGCTTACCACTGCCTTTACCTCTGTGATCCTCGGCGTGTTGAGTACAGGCTTCTCCTTATATACTCCGTGGGCTGTTCCTATGCCGATGGCAAGGGAATCCACCTGTGTTTCCTCTACAAAGCGCTTTGCCTCATCGGGATCCGTGTAGGCCGACTCCTTTGACTCCGTGTCGTCCTCTTTTCCGCCCACCTTTCCAAGCTCCGCTTCCACGGGAACTCCGCAGGCTCTTCCCACATCAGCCACACTCTTTGAAAGAGCGATATTTGCTTCCAAATCCAACTTTGATCCGTCTATCATTACCGAACCGTAGCCCACCTGAATGGCTTTTACCGCCATGTCAAAGCTTGAACCGTGATCTAAATGCAGGCATACCGGAACAGATGCCTTTTCAGCCTCAGCCCTTGTGATGGCTGCAAAGGTTTCCAGGCTGGCGTACTTTACCGTACCCGGTGTGGTCTGTATCATAACGGGGCTCCTCAGTTCCTCGGCAGCCGCTATGATAGCTCTTATCATCTCCATATTCTCGGCGTTAAATGCGCCTACTGCATATCCGCCCTTCTGGGCTTCGCTCAGCATTTCATATGATGTTGTGTACATATATGTCGATCCTTTCTAAGCTTTTATCAGCGCGATGACTGTTTTCAGTACGCTGCGTACTCGTAATCCCGCATGTATTCCGCTGCTCCGGCCATGGCCAGTTCCTTCGGATCAGCCTTTATCTCGCCGCTGCAGATCCTGTCGTACTGCTTCGGCATATACTGGTGAAGGATGTTCATCGCAATGGGATATTTCCTTAAGTTTGCAAAGAGCTTTTCGATCGCCTTTTCCTGCTCTTCTCCGCCGATATAATATCTGGCTCTGTCGGAGTAGCTGTACTTTCTGGCCAGTGCCTGCTGTTTCTCGTCTCCGTGGTAGTGCTTCTTCCAGTTGTCCGGATTCTCCACCATGGCTTTCTCCAGGACTTCCATAAAGTGTGCCTGTTCAGCCTCGGGCACCAGCTCCTTCTCTATCATGGAAAGTGCAAACAGGGCTTCTCTCAGGCCATATGTCAGTGCCGGACCCACCTTGAGGATCGCTATTCCGTCCTCAACCATTTTCTTCAGGCACTCCTTCGTCTGGTAATCCGTGGAATGTCCTTCAAATACGATGTCCGGATAGTCCTTTAATTTGCCGCAGAGATCTGACGCATTGTCCCTGTCATAGTAGAATACCTGCTCATCGCCGAATTCCACTCCGGGCTGTACCACAACAGCGATCACATCCTTGAAAGCATCGCCCACGCCGGCTTTTTCAAAGCAGGCTTTGTAGGTATCAACCGTATCCGCAAAGGCTTCCTTTTTGGTAACCGCAAGGGAATCCTCTTCTTCCTGTGATCCTCCGGGGATAGGAACCTCGGATCCTATGATAAATACCGGTCTCATGGCGTCGGGCTTCTCAGCCTTCAGATCTTCATAGGCCTTCATGCAGACCTTGTAAAGACGTACGCCTCTCTCGGCTATCACTTCGGTGGACAGCATTCCTTCCGGATCGTCAGCCACCTTCATGCTGGTATCTAAATGTATCTTCGTGAATCCGGCTCTGGTGTATGCGTAAACTAAATCTTCCGAATTCTTCATTGCCTCTTTTTCGGGCAGCGACTGCCAGGTAAGGGGTCCTAAGTGGTCTCCTCCGAGTATCAGCATGTCTTCGGACACACCAACGCTCTCAGCCAGATCCTTTACGTATTTGTAAAAGTCTGCGGGCTTCATTCCGGTGTACCCGCCGAACTGATTGACCTGATTGGCTGTTGCTTCTATAAGAACCTGCTTTCCCGTTTCTTTGGCACGGAGAAGCGCAGCCTCCAGCACCAGCTTATTGGCCGTACAGTATGAAGGGATACCGCAAAGGCTGCCCTTCTTTCTGTTTTCTATCATTTCCCTCAAAGGATGAATATTACTTGGCATCTTTTACTACACCTTTCTGCAGCATAACATTTGCGTATACAGCAGACTCTCCGCTGGCTACAACACAGTATGCATTCTTCTGTACTTCTTCATAGAACTTGAATCTCTCTATATGTCCGATGGCCTTCTCGCCTCTCTCGTCATGCTTGGCAACGATCTTTGCATATTCGTCCCAGATGGGAGTTGCGATCTTGCCTACATCCTGGGGCATGAGCTCCATAAGATTTACAGGATGCTCCACATATTCATCAAGGGGCATCACCGTAAGGATGGCATCTAACAGTTCAGGCACTCCGTGTCCGTCAGCCCTTACAACTATCGCGTTCTTTCCCATAGTCTCTGCGGGAAAATTTCCGTCTCCGATAACGATCACATCGCTGTGTCCCATCTCGTTAAGAACTCCTAAAAGTTCGGGTGAAAGAATCTTTGGAATACCTTTAAGCATGATGTCCTCCTTCTTAGATACTATATCTGCTTTTGCTGTAATAACGTTTCGCCTGTCAACTGCCTACATTATAAGCATTTTATCATAATCTCAGCGCGAAACGTTTCGTTCCTCATGTATTATAAGCACATTTTCGAATAAATACAAGAGGGAAATTTCTAAAATACAAAGACGCAGCATTTCCGGCGGTGATGAATGCCGGGAATACTGCGTCTGTCAAGATCCTTCACTTCACTCAGGATGACACGAACTGATTCCAGGTACGGCCTGAGCCTATGCCCAGGAATTATTTGTATGCTTTGTAGAGCGGTCCAAAGTTAGCACATGCTCTGTAATCAGCAGCTTCCTTATCCTTTGTGCCGAATGCACTCCATGCTGCGGGACGGTAGATCTTCTCGTCCGGAACATTGTGCATTGCAACAGGTATACGGAGCATGGAAGCCAGGGTGATGAGATCTGCACCCACGTGTCCGTAAACGGATGCGCCGTGGTTTGCGCCCCATGCACGCATCACTTCATATGCGCTCTTAAATACGGAGCCCTCCTTGCCGTCACACCTCGGTGCGAACCAGGTGCAGGGCCAGGTGTAGTCTGTTCTCTTCCAGAGAGTATCAGTAACCTCAGCGGGAAGCTTTACAGTCCAGCCTTCTGCGATCTGGAAGAAGGGTCCGAGGCCCTTTACCAAATTCAGACGAACCATGGTTATAGGCATCTCTGCATCCGTAAGGAATCTTGAAGAATATCCGCCGCCTCTGAAATAGCCGTTATCTGCGGGATTCCAGGTGGTAGCTTCCAGCATCTTCTTCTGATCGTCATCGGTCAGATTCCAGAATTCCTTTACAACATTATTTCCGTCCTTATCAACGGAAGCTCCGGAATAATCAAGCGCTGATGCTCCGGAATTTATAAGATGCAGGAATCCGTCGGCATCCTTTGCATGGCCTTCTATCTCATAGCCTGTAACCCTCTTTACGGAATCGCCGCTCCAGTAGGTGCGGACATCCGAGAAGATGGAAGCCATACCAGTGAGCTGCTTTTCAAGAAGCATGCACACGCCGTTAAGAACATCATTCTCTGTAGCCAGTACGTAAGGCTCCCTGGCTCCGTCGTAATCGAAGGAAGTAGAAAGGAAAGATTCAGGGAAATCACAGTTAGGCCAGTGATCCGTCCACTGTCTCTGACCCTGGAAACCGCCCACGATAGCGTTGTGTCCGAGGGCCTCTTCCTCAAAGGCCTGCTTGCCTGCTGTCGCATTCTTGTCAGCCAGCTTTGCATTGCCTCTCATCAGATCCTTGATGATGATATACATCTTTACAGTGAATTCCCACTGCTCGTCCTTGGTCTTTCTGTCCTTCTGTATCCAGTCGGGGTTCTTGTCAAAGCCCTCGGGACAGTACTTCTTCGTCCACTCCAGAGCACGCTTGAACTCTTCTTCGTCATAGATACCTTCCTCCATACGGCGGATGATCTCTACTTCGTCAACGGACTCTACTCTCATGCCGAGATATGCTTCCATGAAATCCTGGTCCATTATGGAACCTCCGATACCCATGGTAACCGATCCGATCTGAAGATATGAAAGTCCGCGGATGGATGCAGCGGCAACAGCTGCACGTCCGAAACGGAGAAGCATCTCCTTTACATCATCGGGAATGGTCTCATCATCCGCATCCTGAACATCCTTGCCGTACATTCCGAATGCAGGAACGCCCTTCTGTGCATGGGTTGCAAGAACAGATGCCAGATATACGGCTCCCGGCCTCTCTGTTGCGTTCAATCCCCATACGCCCTTAATGGTATTGGGATCCATATTCATTGTTTCCGAACCGTAGCACCAGCAGGGGGTTACTGAAAGTGTTATTTCCACTCCCTCCTTCTTAAACTGCTCTGCGCAAAGGGCACTTTCCTTTACCCTTCCTATTGTGGTATCGGATATAACTACCTTTACCGGTGTGCCGTCCGCATACTTCAGATTGTCCTCATAGAGCTTTTTCGCACGCTTTGCCATGCTCATTGTCTGCTCTTCAAGAGATCCTCTTACGTCAAGGGGTCCCTTTCTTCCGTCAATAATGGGACGGATACCGATTACGGGATGTCCTCCAACCAGTTTTCTCTGATCTGCCATTTATCACTTTCTCCTTTCTTAAAAGACTATG
>JAIKXV010000053.1 GCA_024683935.1 Lachnospiraceae bacterium
CGAGATAATCCATGAAGCGGACAGGTACAATGTCTTTTATGACATCATGGAGTATATGAATAAGAATTTACCCGGATGAGCTGCATTAAAGAGGTGGAAAAAACAGAATATCCCGCCGCAATGGAAACGGTCTGGAAGATATTTCTTAAGTATAATGCTCCCGATTACTCTCTGGAGGGGGTCAATCAGTTCAGGAAGTTTTTGACGGACGAAAACCTCTACAAAATGTATCTGAACCGGGAATACAGGGTTTTCGGGTATTATCTGGATGAAAAGCCGGAAGGGGTTGTTTCGGTAAGGAATAAAAACCACATTTCCCTGCTGTTCGTGAACGGAAAATACCACCACAGGGGAATAGGGACCGCTCTTTTGGATCATATCCGTATTTACTGTTCGGAGTACGAGGGACAGACGGAGATGACGGTGAATTCCTCTCCCTATGCGGTGGAATTTTACAGGAAATACGGGTTTGAGATAAAGGGACCGTCACAAATGAGTGACGGGATAACCTATACGCCGATGAAATACAGCATTTTTTGAAAGTGCAGGAGGTATGATTTGAATATTCTTGTTTGTGATGACGACAGGGAAATAGTGGAAGCGGTCGATATATACCTTACCCAGGAGGGATATGATGTTTTTAAGGCATATGACGGCATGCAGGCGCTGGATATCATAAAGAATAACGAGATACAGCTTCTCATCATTGATGTGATGATGCCCGGAATGGACGGGATCCACGCCGTGCTGGAGCTTAGAAAGACCAGTTCCATACCCGTGATCATGCTTTCCGCGAAAACCGAGGATACGGATAAGATACTTGGGCTCAATGTGGGTGCGGACGATTATATTCCGAAGCCCTTTAACCCCCTGGAGCTGGTTGCCAGGGTTAAGAGCCAGCTCAGACGCTATACGAAGCTCGGAACACTGGCGGAGGACAGCTCTGACACCTATTCTGTCGGAGGCCTGTCAATAAATGACACCGATAAATCCGTTACGGTTGACGGTGAATCCGTGAAGCTTACCCCTATTGAATATAATATTCTGCTTCTTCTTGTGAAAAACGCGGGTAAGGTTTTTTCCATCAACCAGATATATGAGAGTATATGGAATGAGGATGCCATCGGGGCGGATAATACCGTTGCCGTGCATATCAGGCATATCAGGGAGAAAATAGAGATAAACCCCAAGGAACCCAAATATCTCAAAGTGGTATGGGGAGTGGGCTATAAGGTAGAAAAGCAGTAACAGATGAAGGATAAGCTATCAAATAAAGCCAGAAAGGCTATTCTCGTCCTTACGGAGGAGCTGCTGGCCGTAATGGCGGTCCTCTGCATGGCGACCACAGCGGTGACCGTCACGAGGATGGATAACAATATCAGCATCCTGAACCGCGCTCCTGTTTTTGAGAGGTCCGACCTTTTCCGAAGCATGGTCGCGGACCGTATAGAGGAGATCGTAGACAGCTCCGGCTTAAAGAGTAATTTTGAACGTAACGGAGAGTTTTACGGCAGAAAGATAGTTGATCTGGCCGAGTATGTGGAAGACGGGAAAATGTCCGGCCAGCAGACCAGAAGCGTCGGCTATAAATTATCCGATCTTATTCACTGGAGCCGGAAAGGCCTTAAATACAAGTATCTGGAGAACCGCGGTGCTGTCACTGCAGATGCGGGGATGCCGTCATCCTATGAAGAGGGGAATCTCAGTGAAGGCGACGGCGTCAGGATAGAGCTTAAGGAAGAGTATTCCCCGGCGCATGGCAGGTCATTATTTGATTATTCGAATGACAAATACAGTGACGAGGATCTGCTGAAGCTTCTGGAGCATGCGCTGATCCGGGTCAGGGAGGATTATCAGGATTATAAGGAGCTTGGAGTAGAATTAAGAAGCGATAACACCAATGTACGCTTTTTCCTTACGGACTACGCAAATTCCAATATCTGTTCCAATATAGACACAGATGTTTTCAAAGAGGATGATACCGTAAAAACATACGGTCAGTACCTGATACTGGACTCCCGCTCCCTTGAATACGAGAGCAATATGTATGTGACGGATGCCTATCTCTTTAATCTGATAAACAGATTCAGGGATAGATTCGACGGAAATTATTATCTGGAATTTGCCATAGATACTTCCTATCCCGTTGTGGATTCCTTAAGCGCCGCGAGGGATGAATATTACCGCTTCCGTCCGGTTATGCAGGCTGCCACAATGGGTACTGCGATCTTTATGATAGGGGCCTTTCTCTGTCTGGTGGCCCTTACCCTTTCGGAAAAGGGTGAGCTCATAAGCTTTGACAGGATAAAGACTGAGATCGTGGCGGTATTTTATGCCGTGGTGCTTATCCAGGGACTCCTTTTCTTTGCCGGAAAGGCGTATGAATTAAGGAATATTAAAATTGAGGCTCTCTGTGTTTCCGGAGCAGGCGCTGCCATACTGAATCTTTTCTTTTTAACAGGCTATCTCAGCCTGGTAAGGAGAATAAAGGCGGGGACCCTGTACAAGGACAGCCTTACAAATTTTATACTGAATAAATGCCGTTATATCTCTTCGGGGATTGACGAGGTTCCGTCCAGACTGTTTCTGATCATCAAGACCTTTCTTTTATTTGCGGCAGTCATATCGGCGAACCTTATCCTCTTTTATCTGGGGACGGATAATTCCGAGAACAGGTATTTCATTGTTCTTGCCGGAGTGGACGTTATATTTTTTATCCTCATACTGAATTCCGCATTCCAGAGGCATAAGATCCTTACAGCGGTTGAGGAGATCAATAACGGCAATACCTCCGGGGATCTGGACATCTCAGGACTGAACGGAGAAAACGCAGAACTCGGTAAAGCCATAAATTCCATGAAGGACGGGCTTTCCGATGCGATGAAGTCCTCGATAAAAACGGAAAAGCTGAAGGCGGACCTTATCACCAACGTTTCCCATGATATCAAGACGCCGCTCACCTCAATAATTAATTACGTGGATCTTCTGAAAAGAAGGAATATAGAGGATGAGAAAGCAAAGGAATATATCGGGATCCTTGACAGCAAGGCAATGAGGCTTAAGACCCTGACTGATGATCTGGTGGAGGCTTCAAAGATCACTTCGGGCAATATTTCCATAGAGCCTGTTAAGCTTGATTTCGGCATGATGATATCCCAGATGGAGGGGGAGATCGAGGAAAAATACGAGGCGGCTGGACTGACACTCGTTACTACCCTTCCGAAGGAGGAGGTATTTGTATACGCGGACGGCAGGAGACTGTACAGGGTCCTTGATAATATCTACGGGAATGTGGCAAAGTACGCGATGCCGGACACAAGGGTATATGCTGATCTAAAGGCAACAGAGGATAGGGTGGAATTTTCACTTAAAAATATCTCAAAACAGGCGCTGAATATAGATGCGTCTGAGCTTACCGAAAGATTTATCAGGGGAGATGTCAGCCGCTCCACAGAGGGAAGCGGACTCGGTCTTTCCATAGCGGAAAGCCTTACTGAATTGCAGAACGGTGTATTTAAGGTGGAGCTTGACGGCGATCTGTTCAAGGTAATAATAACTTTTGAAAGGCTGAAATGAAGGACAATATTTCCAGTAAGGATATATGCAGGATCATTCTTGAAGCGCTCCGTATCATTGATAAGCGCCTTATTGACCATGGGGAAAGAGTGGCATATCTTATCTGGCGCATGATGGAACACAAGGGCGGCTTTGAGGAGTATGAACTTGCGGAATACGCCTTTATCGCCGCGCTTCACGATATAGGAGCCTTTAAGGTGGAAAGAGGAAAGGACGTGCTGGATTTTGATGTTGCACATCCGATGCGGCATTCGATTTACGGCTATCTCTTCATGAAATATACCTCTCCGGTGGAAGACCGGTCGAAGATACTGATGTACAGTCATATCGACGCATCCCAGCTTAAAGATGTGAAATTCGAGGGTAAGGAGGTCTCTGAGTACGTCCATCTTGCGGGACGTTATGACCTTTTCCATAATTCCCTGGGGGACAGGTTCGGCATACAGAATTTGCGGGCCTATGAAGGAAAGAAGTTTACCGCGAGAAATATTGAGCTTCTGGAGGGTGCTTTAAAGAAATATGACATAGAGGATAAGTTCAGGGACGGTTCATTCCGGAAGGAACTAAATGAGCTTTGGAAGGGACTTCTTTTTTCCGAAAAGGAAAAAAAGATTTATATAAATATGCTTATCTATATTTCCGGCTTTAATGATGAATATAATGTCATTAATACCGCGACCTGTACCATGGTTGCCACGGAAATAGCAAAGAGAACAGAGTATTTCGGGGAAGAGGAGCTGAACGAATTATTCCTGGGAAGTGCGCTGCATGATGTGGGTATGCTGTCTGTCCCGGAAGAGATAATAAATGCTCCGAGAAAGCTTACCGATGACGAAATGGCAAAGATCAGGAGCCATGTGGTCACTGTGGAGAAGATACTAAAGGACAGGGTAAGCGAGAATATCCTGAAAATAGCCCTTGGACACCATGAGAGGATAGACGGCAGCGGGTACCCGTACGGCTGGACTGCAGCTGAGATGAGCTGGGGCCAGAAGGTACTGCAGGTTTCGGATACCATTACGGCCCTTACCTGTGAAAGAGCCTATCATCCCGCAAAAAATAAGGAAATGGTGATAAGGATACTCCAGGATGAGATGAACAGGAATAAATTTGACAGGGAAGTAGTGATGACCTTTGTCAATGATTATGATAATATAATGTCTGTTGCAAAAAGCAGGGCAGAGGAAATGCTGTCAATGTTTAAGGAACTTAAAGTGAGATACGAAAAGGTAAAGAGTACGCTTATGCCGTAGATCTGAGTCCTGAAGCGGCTCTCATATGCCGGTGGCGTCTGCAGGCCCGTCGCCGGACAGGTGCACTGCCTGCGTTAAGGTAAAAGGAATGGATACAATTACAAAAGACACAACTATCGGAGATATTCTTGAGATCAAGCCGGATGCGGTTCCCGTTCTTATGGAGATCGGAATGCACTGTATCGGCTGCCCCTCATCAATAGGAGAGACTATCGAGCAGGCAGCCATGGTTCACGGTGTGGATGCGGATATGCTGGTGAAGAGATTAAATGAGGCGTAAGGCCTCAAATCTCCGCAAGCATCTGAAGTGCGTTATTTTCGATCATCGGAGCAACGTGCTCGTCAAAGTAGGCCTGTACCGAAGGAGTATAAGTCTCAACGGCGGCATACTCGG
>JAIKXV010000058.1 GCA_024683935.1 Lachnospiraceae bacterium
TATAGAAAGAACGTTTGACCTTATCCTGCGGACAGCGGTTTATAATAAGCTCAGTCAGGCTGATATACCGGAAAAGCTTTATATAATCTCTGCTATGGAGTTTGACTGGTGAGCAGGTAATGCCGGGATCACCAATTTTGAGCACGCAAAGGCGGAGTATGAACGGAACGGCTATAAGCTTCCGCAGATCGTATTCTGGAATGTGGCGAGTCGTAATAACCAGCAGCCAGTGACCCGGAATGAACAGGGAGTTGCACTGGTATCCGGGTGCAGCCCACATATATTCTCAATGCTGTCAAAGAATATACTGGATCCGTACTCATATATGCTGGAGATCCTTTCTTCGGAAAGGTATGAAAGGATTGCCGCATGAAAAAGAGGTGACACACCATGATGAACATAGAAGGAAAGATAAATACAGCGGTATGTTTTGCATCCGTGATAGATGAAACAGCAGAAAACCAGATCAGGCGTATGTGTGACTACGATTTCACAGCCGGGAGCAGGATCAGGATCATGCCTGATGTGCATGCCGGAAAAGGCTGTACTATCGGTACGACTATGACTGTGACTGATAAGGCGGTGCCGAATATCGTCGGGGTCGATATCGGTTGCGGGATTTATACCATAAATCTCGGAAAAGGTGAGATAGACTATAAGAAGCTTGATGAAGCAGCTTACTATATCCCTTCCGGAATGAACGTCTGGGACGCGGAACAGGAAGTATTCAATCTTGAGGAACTGAGGTGCTACGAGCAGCTGAAAAATGTGAACTGGCTAAAATGCAGTCTGGGGACACTGGGCGGCGGCAACCACTTTATCGAGGTGGATGAGTCCGGAGATGGTACCAAATATCTCGTGATCCATAGTGGCAGCAGGAACCTTGGAAAACAGGTGGCAGAACTGTATCAGGAGATCGCCATAGACCAGCATAAAGGGATCGGGGTATACGTAGAAACAAGGAATGAGCTGATAAAGACCCTGAAAGAACAGGAACGTGAAGCTGAGATAGAGAAGGCGCTTGCAGACCTTAAAAGAAAAAAGGAAACTGAGGCTCCTGATATTCCGGAAGACCTCTGCTATTTAAGCGGCCAGCCTTTCAAGGACTATCTTCATGATGTGGAGATCTGCCAGAAGTTCGCAAGAAGGAACCGGGAGATCATCGCAAACATTCTTCTGGAAAGAACGGGCATGACCGGAACGGATGCATTCCATACGATCCATAATTATATCGATACCGGGGAGATGATCTTAAGGAAAGGTGCCATAGCAGCCCATGACGGTGAAAGGGTTCTAATCCCTATCAACATGAGGGATGGAAGCATCCTGGCAACAGGGAAAGGAAATCCTGAGTGGAATTATTCGGCACCTCACGGGGCCGGAAGGGTCATGTCAAGAAAACAGGCTGTAAAAACCCTGTCGCTTGAAGAATATCGGGAGACCATGAAAGGCGTATATACAACATCCGTAAATAAAGGGACCCTTGATGAAGCACCCATGGCCTATAAGTCATTAGAGGACATCATAGATGTGGTAAGTGATGCGGTGGATGTGATAGAGGTCTTAAAGCCCGTATATAACTTCAAGGCACCAGAAGAGAAGCCGGGGTTTCTGAAGTAAAGGACGTACGTGTGTGTGATTGAAGAACTTTGAAGATATGATACAATGTTTTTGTAAAGACAATTTGTTTTGAAAGATAAGACAGTAGAGTTGTAGTAAGTGTATTAATGAATGCATGGAATGAAGCGGGAGGAAATGAAAATGACGCAGGCGACCATTGATGATTTATCCAATAAGATAAATATGTTGTCATTTAATGACAGGCTCCGGTTATTGGAAATCCTTGCAAAGACATTGCAGATGGACACGGTTTCAAAAGCAGAAGATGATTCGGAAGATTTTGAAAAGGCGTTTGGTATCTGGAAGAATAAGGATGTTTCTATCGATAGCATAAGGCAGAAAGCATGGGGTCGCTCATAATGAAATATCTATGCGATACATGTATTTTAATAGACTATTTGCGTGGTGATGATAATAT
>JAIKXV010000080.1 GCA_024683935.1 Lachnospiraceae bacterium
ATATCCGAGTATATCACAAAGAAGGTGGCTGAGAAGCTGTCCGGACTCTGCAAGACCGACAAGGAAAACTATGAAAAATACTGGGAGGATATCTCACCCTTCGTAAAATACGGCTACTTAAGGAACGATAAGTTTGCTGAAAAGATCAACGATTTTATCCTCTTTAAGGATATCAACGGTGAGTTCCTTACTCTTCCCGAAGCACTGAAACTCCCTGCTACCGCAGAGGAGGCTGAAGAGGCTGCGGGAGAGGCTGAAAAGAGCGGAGAGAACAGTGCGGATAACGCTCCGGAGGACAGGAAGGAAACAGAAGCTGCCGGGGGATCCGGTGACGTATCTTCGGAGGATGCTGAAGAAAAGAAAGAGAAAAAGGAGACCATAGTATATTATGTTACGGACGAGAAGCAGCAGAGCCGTTACATAGATATGTTCAAGCGTTCAAAAATGGACGCCGTTATACTTACGCATAATATTGACACACCGTTCATGCAGTCCCTGGAGGGAAAGAATGAAGGCGTGAAGTTCATGAGAATCGACGCAAACGTGACGGATTCCATGACGGCAAAGGAATCAAAGAAAGAGACCGAGGAATTCGGCAGCATTGCGGAAACCGTTCAGAAATTCTTACGAAAAGCGTTTAAGAAAGAAAAGCTCGGAGTAAAGATCCAGAAGCTTAAGGATAAGAAGGTGGCGAGCGTTATCACTGTTTCCGAGGAAACCCGAAGAATGCAGGATATGATGAAGATGTATTCCATGGGAGGAAGCGCTGATTCGGAGCTCTTTAAGGATGATGACGGACAGACCCTTATCCTTAATGCGAATCATCCGCTGGTAAAGACAGTGATGGAGAAGCCGGAGGATGACAGGAGCAAGCTGATCTCCGAACAGCTTTATGACCTTGCGGTGCTTGCAAATAAACAGCTGCCCCCGGATGAAATGAAGAAATTCATCGAGCGCAGCAATGAGATCATGATGAAGCTGTGATCATTCTGATGAAACTGTGATCATTCCCCCGTTGCCGGATTGGTGGCGGGGGTATTTATTACCCCATTTTCCTCGCCTCCGAGGTTTCCGTTTTCCTCGCCGGTTCCCTGGGGGATGTTCATGGCATTAAGCGCGGACAGATCCACCGTAGGTGTAGGTGTGAGTCCGAGGGCCGCTGTGACTTCGGGAGTATGCGGGCATGTTCCGAGCTCGGGATTTGCTATGCCCGGAGTCTTAAAGGGACAGGAATCCAGAGCAAGCTGTCCGGTTGCGGAACAGATATATGTGATCGCTGAATGATTATAAGTGCAGGGGGTATCGGGAACGTTGTCGCTTGCAAAATACTCGGTGTAGGCGCTTCCGTCCGTGGTGCATACGCCGTCCAGAGCCAGCATTCCCGATTTGTTGCAGGCAACCCTTGTTACGATACCTTCGGGAGTCACAAATTCCCTGCGCTCCAGATTCTCATGTATCTTTTCCATGATGCCGCGCCATACGGTGCGGGCAAGGCGCTGCTGGTCCTTCGTGGTAAGATCCACATTGTTGTCAAAGCCTGCCCAGGTGGTACAGGTGTAATAGGGGGTAAAGCCGGAGAACCAGACATCATTTTCGTCTGTTGTTGTTCCGGTTTTTCCTGCTATGGGCTGGGATCCGAAGTTAACGGATGCACCGGTTCCCTTTGTGACAACATCCTGCATGGCACTGGTAAGAAGGAAGGCGGTGGTGGGCTTTATGGCGGAATGGGTCTCGGGTTCGTTCTCCAGGAGCACATTTCCGTCATGATCCAGGATCTTTGTATAGAAGACGGGCTTAATGTAGGTACCGTGATTTGCTATGGCGGCGTATGCAGCATTAAGCTCGACATTCTTTACCCCGTCGGTGATACCGCCCAGAGCCAGTGCCTGGGAAATATCCGACATTACCCGTCCGTCCTTGGTTTCCTTTTTGTCTACAAGGGTCGTAAAGCCGAATTTCAGAAGATAGTCATAGCCAAGCTGGGGCGTAATGTCCGTAAGGGTCTTTACGGTCACTATATTCAGGGACTGCTCTATTCCGTAGCGGAGTGTGCAGACTCCCTTGTAGCCGCGGTACCAGTTGTTAACGGGACGCCCGTTCACGTAATTGAAAGGTTCATCCACCTGAGTGGAGGCCAGGGTTTTTAACCCGCTGTCCAGCGCAGGAGCATAGGTCGATACTATCTTAAAGGTGGAACCTGGCTGCCTGAGTGTATCCGTGGCACGGTTCAGGGTGAGGCTTGCTTCCTTCTTACCCCTTCCGCCCACAATGGCCTTTACATAGCCGGTGGACTGGTCCGCAACGGTAACCGAGATCTGCGGCTGCGGAGCCGTAGAGAAGCTTTCTGAAATAAAGGTATTGCCTTCGGACAGTATGGAGTCTTTGTAAGCATCCGCCGCGGCTCTGGCATCGTCCGGACTTTCAAACAGGCGCTTTTTATTGTAGCCGTTGTCTGCAAGCCAGAGGGCCATCATTTCCGAAGAATAATTCTGGTATTCGCCGTCTTTTTTCTCGACGGTGAGCTCATAGTCCAGCAGATACTTTGTGCCTGCGGGATAATTCTCTTCATTTCCGGTAAAGTCATCGCAGATCTTCTGGATGGAAGAGTCCTGGGTGGAATAAATGCTCAGGCCTCCGGAATAGAGCTGGTTATAAGCCTGGGTTTCACTGTATCCGAGCTTTTCCACCAGATCCGTCATTATCTCCTTTGTAAGGGCATCCACAAAATAGGAATTTATGCTGCTGGATTCGTTCTGTTCATTTACCGTCCTGATACGGGAGTAAACGTCGTCATTCACTGCTTCGTCATAAGCTGTGCGGGTGATATAGCCCTGCTTCAGCATGTTGTTCAGGACCTTTAACCGTCTCTCCGAATTCTTATCCGGATGGGAGATGGGATTATACTTGGAGGGGTTCTGGGTTATGGCGGCGATGACAGCATCCTCGGAGAGATTCAGGTCCGATACGTTTTTATTGAAATAACGTAAAGATGCAGCCTGTACTCCGAGAGTGTTCTGTCCGAGATTTATGGTGTTAAGATAGAGTTCAAGGATGTTGTCCTTGGTGACGTCATCCTGCTTTTCCAGTTCTATGGCAAGA
>JAIKXV010000110.1 GCA_024683935.1 Lachnospiraceae bacterium
TACCCTGTCCACCTTACCTGCGCCGTAATTTATGGCACAGACCGGCTGAAAGCCCTGTCCGAAACCTATGACAAGCGCGTAGGCGATATAGATGACCCTCTGGGCCACCGTTACCGCCGCGATGACATTAACCCCATACAAACCTGCCAGATTATTGAGCAGTACGGACGATATGCTGGTTATGCCCTGTCTGCAGAAATTCGGAGCACCGCCTGACAGTATTTCCTTAATATGGAAAAAAGTCGGTCTTCCTTTCCTAAGATCTATCCTTACATTCCCGTTCCTGAGAGTTTCACGAAACAACAGGACACAGCCGGCGATCTGTCCGGCGAGACTTGCATATGCAGCTCCTCTGACTCCCATCTCCATCCTGAGGATAAGGACCGGATCCAGCACCATGTTTATGAGCATACCGGCGAGTAATCCCAGCATACTGCTCTTTGCCGCTCCTGACAGTCTCAGCTGGTTATAGACGACATTGGAGAACAGCATAAACGGTATGGAGAATATCGTGACCGTGAGATACCGATCTGTAGCAGTAAAGAGCTCCTGTGATGTATCTCCGCCCAGCAGACAGATCAGTGGATGGATAAGGATCAGACATATGATCATGATCACAAAACCGGCCGTTACAGCGACCATTGCTCCAATGGCCGCCATCCGCTCAGCTTCCTCATAGTCCTTTTTGCCGAGCATCCGCGAGATATAATTTCCCGAGCCGTAACCGAACCAGAATCCTATAGCCTGTATGACGGAAACGAAGGCAAAGACCACTCCCACACTGGCAGTCAAGGCCTCACTGCCCAGCTTTCCGATCCAGAAGGTATCCGTCATGTTGTAGATCGTAGCCACGATCATACCTGTCATGGATGGTACAGCCATTTTCACTATCAGCGGAAACAGCTCCTTAGTGGTAAACCCTTTTATCCTCTCTTCTCTTTTATCAGCCGGCTTCATTCCGCTTTCCCGCTTTAAAAAACCTGTCTACCTGAGCTTCACAGAAGGCTCTGTATATATCTTCAAAATAATTCTTTGATATCATATGTGAATTAGAGAACAGAATGCCTGCTGCCGTACCGGCATTCATAAGTCCCTCTTCGTCACATTCGATCATATATCCGCACTCTTTCCAGTATCCGGTCATCCCGGACAGAAAGCGCATGTATGTTTCGCTTATCCTTGAACTGCCCTTCTCCGATATCCTGTTCCAGAAGGATAATGTTGCGCCGTCATTGTTGTTAAAAGCCTTATTCTCTTTCAGATGCATCCCCTCTTTATAAAAGAGGTCTATAAGAAATCCTCTGGGGTCATCCGCTGTTTTTGCCCTGTTTTCATACATGATGTCAGTCTTTTCCCTGACGCGTAACGTCATAAGATCCAGCACAAACTCATCCTTATCGCCGTAGAAGGTATAAAAACCGCCCTGGGCTATACCTGCCTGCTTCGTGATCTCCCTTATGGAAACATCCCTGATGCCGGTCCTCTCAAGTATCTTTAATCCCGTGCGTCTGAGTTTCTCCCTTATCTCTTCACGTTCTTTATCAGTAAATGCTTTTCCCATACTCGTTTTTTCTCTCCTGTAAAAAAGCTATGAACATTCTATTACTATGTTCATAGCTTGTCAATAGTTTTGATATCACAGCTCAAACAAGCTCATTTGAGAGTACTTTTCCGGCAGTTCCTGCATGTACCCGAAACACTCATCAGGGGTCGACATTATCCCATTATCTTTGCATATACTTTGAAACAGCCTTGTCAATCCTTTTGCATTCGGACTCGGTAATTCATAAGCGTTCCCATATCGCTTGATATACCGTTCTTTCATTCCGGGAAAATACTTGTCAAGTGCGGCATAATAGTATTCACGATCACCATCCCTGAGCGTCAGGCCCATACCAAAATCAATAACACCTTTTACACCTGTCCGGACGCATTCATTCGGGATCGCAGTGATGTTTTCTTCCGTGTCATTAATGAAGGGGAGTATCGGTGTCAGCCAGACGATCGTTGGGATCCCTCTTTCCCTCATTTTCTCCAGC
>JAIKXV010000133.1 GCA_024683935.1 Lachnospiraceae bacterium
ACAGCGTGGGAAGTGTTTTGAGGAAATCCGGAACAGGCGTATTTAACGGTGATATGGGAGAGATAATCAGTATCAATGCTGAAGACAGATCCTTAAATGTCAGATTCGAGGACAACAGGGTAGCCCATTACAGCGGCAGGGAGCTGTCAGAGCTGGAACTCAGCTATGCCATAACCATCCATAAATCCCAGGGCAGTGAATATCCCGCTGTCGTGATGCCCATCCTGAACGGCCCGGACATCCTTATGAGCAGGAATCTACTGTATACCGGGATAACAAGGGCAAAAAGATGTGTTGTGATAATCGGAAGCGGCTCCATGCTGCAGAAAATGGCTGAAAACGACAGGGAACAGGAGAGGTATAGCGGACTTGACAGCGAAATCCTTAAGATCAATGAAGATCTCTGATATTGTACTGGACATGGTCTTTCCGAGACACTGTCCGGTCTGCGACGGGATAATACCCTTCGGAGGAAAGCTGATATGCCGTGAATGCGAAGAGAAAACGCTTTTTGTAAAAGAGCCCAGGTGTGTAAAGTGCGGTCGGATGCTCGACAGCGACAGAAAGGAATACTGCAGGGACTGCCTGCAGGTCAGTCATGCCTTTGACCGGGCGGTTTCCGTATTCATATATAATGATGCGCTGCAGGATGCGGTGTTCCGTTTTAAGTACGGCGGCAGACAGGAATATGCGGATTTTTTCGCGGAAAGCATTGAAAAATACCTCGGCAGGGAAATAAGGTCCTTTGGGGCCGAAGCCCTGATACCGGTGCCGATCCACAGGGACAGGCTGGCCAAGCGGGGATTTAACCAGGCAGAGCTTATTGCAGACAGACTCGGGGCTCTGATGGGAATACCCGCAGTAAAGGATCTGGTAGTAAGAACCGCTGCTACCAGACCCCAAAAGGGCTTAAGCCGTGAGGAACGTCGGAAAAATTTGAAAAAGGCTTTCAAGTTAACCCGAAATGATGTAAAATTGACTAAGGTTATCATAATAGACGACATATACACAACCGGGAGTACAGTCGATGAATTATCGCTGTTACTGAGACGAGCAGGAATATCGGAGGTATATGTGGTTACGGTGTGTTCAGGCTCGCCGGTATGATGGCCTGTATTATGTACGGCTTTTGTACGGGTCATGAGGGACTGTGCAGAGCCACATTGTCAAGGAAAAGGAGATACTGTAAGAAAATGGATGTGAAGAATTGTAAGAAGTGCGGAAAGATGTTCAATTATGTTTCCGGACCTGTTATCTGCCCCATCTGTGCGGAAAAGGCCGAGGAGGATTTTCAGAAGGTCAAGGAATATATCGAGAAGAATCCCGGAGCGTCCGTAGCAATAACGGCAGAAGCCTGCGAGGTTGAGGTGGCCCAGATAAGACAGTGGCTTAAGGATGAGAGACTTACCTTTACTTCCGCTGACGGCTCCGACCTAACCTGTGAAAAGTGCGGCACCCCCATTCTGTCCGGAAGATTTTGCGATAAGTGTAAGAATGAGGTTACCAGAGGTCTTGCAGATGCCATTAAAAAGCCTGATGCTCCGAAACCTGCTCCGAAGAGCGGGCCTGCCGGCAACAAGATGAGATTCCTGGGAGGCAGGTAAAAGGAATCATGGTTGATGAAGAACGCCTGAAGCTGATGACGCGGATGGCATCATTTGAAGAAAACGAGGGAAAAAAAGCGATACCTATATGTGACTTCTTCAGAAGTGACTACGTAGGTCTTCATATGCTTTTATCAGCCGTATATATAACCATTGCATTTATTATTGTGATGGGAGTGGATCTGTTCTGCGGAATGGAGTCTTTTCTTGCGGATTTTTATAAGACAGATTTTGTTTCCTTCGGAAAGGAGATGCTGCAGAAGTACATTTTCGTTCTGGCGATATATGTTCTTCTCGCTTTTGTGGTGTATTCATATCGCTACACAAAGGCAAGGAAGAGTACCAGAACCTACCAGAAGGCTCTGAAACGACTGAACATGATGTATGAGAAAAAGAAATGACCGAGCTATTATTATTCAGGGAGAGACTTAAAGAGTTATACGGCAGGTTTGATGTTTTTATCATTCCTGTACTCAGGTTTCTCCTGGCGGTAACAACATATACGATGATAAACCGGAATATCGGTTTTATGGATAAGCTGGACAGCCCCGCTATAGTTTTCGGGGCTTCACTTGTGAATGCTTTTCTGCCTGTAAATGCAATAGTACTCTTTGCGGGTATTTTTATAGTGCTGCATTTATACAGGCTTTCCCTTATCTGTGCAGGAGTTATCCTTATCCTGTTCGTGCTGCTGTTTCTCCTGTATTTCCACTTTGCTCCGAGAGACGGGATAGCGGTGCTCATTACTCCCCTGCTTTGTGCATTGGGGATGCCCTACATCGTACCTCTGGTATTCGGGCTTATGGGCACGGTCTTTACAGCCATACCCATTATCTGCGGTGTGGTTGTATATTATGCACTTGTTTATGTAAAGACTAACGGTTCCGCGCTTCAGGACATGGATATTGAAGCCCTTTCCAAGGAACTGAAATCGGTGGTGGACGGCATCATGGGAAATCAGACCATGAGAGTAATGATGCTGGCCCTCGGACTTTCCTGCCTGGTGGTTTATCTCCTGCACAAGCTGTCAATAAAGTACAGCTGGACTATTGCAGTGGTTGCAGGCGGGATAGTTGAACTTGTAGCCATGCTGTACGGGAAAATGCACTATGACCTGGATATTTCATCAGCGGGGCTTTTCTTCGGAATATTACTGTCACTGATGCTGGCAGTTATCATACAGTTCTTTATCCTTTCGGTGGATTATGTCAGAACGGAATTTCTGCAGTTTGAAGACGATGAATATTATTATTATGTTAAAGCTGTGCCAAAGATGTCGGTATCCATTCCCGAGAAAAGGGTGAAGAAGATATCGGGCAATGGAGAACGCAGAAAGACTGAAGAATGACCGGACAAGTACCATCCCCTACGGATTTTATCCAAAAGTACATATCCTTTGATTCCATCCCCATGATGGTGGGTACCGACTTTATAGAGATCCTTATCATAACCTTCCTGATATATGAGCTTATGGTATGGATCAAGAATACCAAGGCCTGGTCTCTGCTCAGGGGAATGGTGATCATCGCGGTTTTTATAACCCTTGCATATATTTTCCAGATGAACACAATCATCTGGATAGTCCGTAATGCCCTGAATGTTGCGATAATGGCCCTCGTGGTAGTCTTTCAGCCGGAGCTTAGAAAGGCTCTGGATGTGCTGGGGCGTAAAAATATTCTTTCGGATTTTGTGGCATTTAATATCTCCCAGAATACAGATGAGCGTTTTTCCGACAGGACCGTGAATGAGATAACGAAAGCCTGTTATGAAATGGGAAGGGCAAGAACCGGTGCCCTTATTGTCATAGAACAGAATGATCCGCTGTCCGAATATGAGAGGACGGGAATAGAGCTGGACTCCATAGTATCCAGCCAGCTGCTTATCAATATCTTCGAGCATAATACTCCCCTGCATGACGGGGCTGTCATTATACGGGGCAACCGGGTGACGAGCGCTACCTGCTATCTTCCCCTGTCAGACAATATGGAGTTGTCGAAGGAGCTGGGAACCAGACACAGGGCCGGCGTCGGCATTTCCGAAGCAACGGATTCCCTTACGATAATCGTTTCAGAGGAAAGCGGCAGGGTTTCCGTGGCGTACGAAGGGCGGCTGTACAGGAATCTGGAGATGAACGAATTAAAGGATCATCTTATCAGGCTGCAGAACAAGACAAAGAAGGCCGGAGACGAGAAGATAGGTCTGTTTTTCCGGCGCGGAAAAGGCGGTGATGCCTCATGATAGAAACGGCAGTTGGCATGTTCAAGAAACTAACCGGAAATATGGGGCTGAAGCTGGTTTCTCTGTTCCTCGCCTTTCTCCTGTGGCTTTTTGTGGTGAGTATAGAAAATCCGGTGATGAACCTTTCCTTCTCATCGATTCCCATTACCATTGAGAATGCGGATGTTATGGAGGATCAGGGCAAGGCCTTTGAGCTGAATGATTCCAGCAGAACCGTGACGGTCACGGTAAAGGCGGAGAGGTCGGTGCTTTCCGAGCTGTCGAGAGACAATATCAAAGCTACCATAGACATGACGGAGCTAAACGGAAACAAGGTTCCGATAGAAGTTAAGTCTACCAGGTATTCAGACAGGATACAGAGCATAAGTCCCTCCAAAGAATTTGCGAATGTGATAATAGAGGATCTGGCTTCATCCCAGTTTAAGATCCAGGTGGAGACAAGCGGCAGTCTTCCCGATGGTTACGCCATCGGAACCACTTCCGTACAGAATAATGTTGTGCGGGTAAAGGGTCCGCAGTCAGTGGTCAATTCCATTGCGGAAGCAGTGGTCAGAGTCAATGTTTCCGGAATGACCAGCGAGATACATACGGTCCTTCCGATACTCCTGCTGGATGCTGACGGGGATCAGGTCGATACGGCTCCTCTTGAGGTATCCCTGGATCAGGTTTCCGCTTCGGTAGAAATCTGGAAGGTTGTGGAAATACCGGTTTACGGAAGCTATAAGGGTGTGCCCGCCCAGGGCTATGCCGCTACCGGAACGGTTACAGCAGAACCTGCGACTGTATTTGTTACGGGTGACAGCAAAAATCTGAATGCTGTCCGCTCCGTTACCATTCCGGACACTGAGCTCGATATCACCAACGCCACCGGAAATGTATCCGCTGAAGTCAATATCAGCTCCTATCTGCCGGACGGCATATATCCGGATCCCACCCATGACGAGGATACGGTGACACTTACTGCCCATGTGGAAAAGGCTGATGCCCAGGTTATACAGGTTCCCTATTCCAACCTGACAGTAAATGCTCTTCCTGATAATATGACCATCGGAAATGACATGGACACCAGTATGGTGGCAGTAACTGTCCATGGTCTGAAAGCATCGCTTTCACAGCTTAACGGGAATACTATAACGGGCGTTTTGGATCTGTCGGAGGTGCCGCTTAATGAGAACGGTACGATAACTCCCGGGTCATATGCGGGAGCCGTGAAACTGAATCTGCCTGACGGCATATACCAGGATACAGCCGTAGCCCATGTGCTGCTCCAGATGAAGGGAGAAGCTGCCGAAGACACAGAGGGAGATGAGACTGCAGCCGCAGAAGGCCGCAGTGATACGTCAAATACAAATGAACCCCGGGGAGAAGGGGAAAATCAGGATTAAGGAGAAATTATGGCCAGACTATTCGGAACAGACGGAGTAAGGGGCGTCGCAAATACAGAACTTACACCCATGCTTGCAATGCAGCTGGGTGCGGCCGGAGCATATGTGCTTACAGAGGAGCATGCATACAGACCTACAATAATGGTTGGCTGCGATACCAGGGTGTCAGGAGATATGCTGGCGAATGCGCTGATGGCCGGGATCTGTTCAGTGGGAGCAAATGCTGTATATGTGGGTGTAATGCCTACTCCTGCCATTGCCTATCTTACACGTAAGTACAAGGTGGATGCGGGAGTTGTGATCTCCGCTTCCCATAATCCCGTAGAGTTTAACGGCATCAAATTCTTTAACGGCGACGGTTACAAGCTGTCCGATGAAATGGAGGACAGGATAGAAGCCCACATTAGAGACGGTAATAAGGGGCTTCCCCAGCCTACGGGATCCCGGGTAGGAAAGATAAAGTACAGAAGGGATGCAAGGGAAGAATATATCAATCATTCCATGCGCCAGATCAGCACAGATCTTCACGGCATGAAGATCGTGGTGGACTGTGCAGAGGGCGCGGCATATTTCACATCGGTGGAAACATTGAGAGAGCTGGGAGCAGATGTGATCGCCATACATAATAACCCCGACGGTTCGAATATCAACTCAAACTGCGGCTCCACCCATATGGAGGAGCTCTGTGCAAGGGTTGTTATGGAACATGCCGATCTGGGACTGGCTTTTGACGGTGATGCGGACAGACTGCTTGCCTGTGATGAAAAGGGACAGCTGGTCAACGGTGATGAGATAATGGCCATTATCGGCAATTATATGAAGGATCAGGGAACCCTGGCAGGAGATACGATAGTTGTCACGGTCATGACCAATCTGGGCTTCATTCTGATGGGCAAGGAAAGAGGGATAAAGATCGAACAGACGAAGGTAGGAGACAGGTATGTTCTGGAGCATATGAGGGAGATCGGAGCATCCCTCGGAGGCGAACAGTCCGGACATATCATCTTCCTAAATGAAAATACCACCGGAGACGGACTGTTGTCGGCGCTCCACCTCCTGGAAGTGGTAAAGACCACCGGGAAAAAGCTTTCGGAGCTGGCAACGATCATGGAGGTGCTGCCACAGGCTCTGTACAATGCCAAGGTGCCTAATCACAAGAAAGAGAGCTATATGGATTATCCTGAGGTTAAGGATGCCATTGCTGAGCTGGAGAAAAAATATGCGGGAGAAGGCAGGATACTGATACGTCCTTCAGGAACCGAGCCCCTGGTAAGGGTTATGATCGAGGGCAAGGATCAGAAGGTGATAGATAAGGACGCTAAGGATCTCGCGGAACTTATCGAGAGCACGGTATTCTGATGCCGGTCCGGGGACTTCAGAGAGCCCCCAAGGTATTGGTAAGATTGTATATAATACATTGTGTAAATACTATTTCTATGGTATAATTTTACAAATGGCTTTATCGGATTAAAGTAACGAGGAAATAAAATGGTCAGTCAGAAGATAGTCATCAAAAATCCCACCGGTCTGCATCTTCGTCCGGCAGGAATCCTCTGCAAGGAGGCTATGGAATATAAATCCCTTATCACCTTCAGATTCAGGGAGAATACTGCCAACGCAAAGAGTGTGCTCAGTGTTCTCGGCGCCTGCGTGAAGAGCGGGGATGAGATCGAGCTGATGTGCGAGGGAGAAGATGAAGAAGAGGCGCTGAAGGCGCTGATCTCAGCTATAGAGAGCGGATTGGGCGAATGAGTTTGATTCCGGCTGTCATTCACTGGATCCTTAGCTTTTTTACGGACCGGCTGGTTTTTTCATGGACCGGTGATAGTAATATTTTTAATTATATAGGCTGCAAGGCTGTTCTTCTGGTACTGCTCATAATGATCTGGAAGGCCATTATCGAGCATAAAAAGGACACCCTTCTGATATTGAAATATGCGGGGATATATCTTATCCCCCTTATTTTTGTTCTGGTATTCAAGCTCCCCCAGGGGTATCTGTCAAATGATGAGAGCCTGATCTATGAGGAAGCAAGAGTTCTGTCGGATTACACCTGGTTTTCATATCTCACCACCTGGTACTACATTATCTCGATGATGCTGATACCGTGGAAATACGGTCCCATTATTGTCAAGGTTGTGATCCAGGCCCTGGTCTGCGGTTACTGCGTGAAAAGGGTTTCCGGGCGTTACGGGGAGAAGACGGGGTATTTCACATACATTCCCTTTCTTTTCTATCCGGTCATGGCCTATACCACATCGGCACACCGCATACCGGTATATTTCCTGCTCTATGCTTTTCTCCTGGTGAAGCTTTATTTTGATAAAGATGAAGACGTGGTTCCTGAGAAAAAGATGCTGCTATGGGTGCTTTTCTTAGGCGCTGTACTGACCCAGTGGAGGACAGAGGGAATCTATCTTCTTGCCCTGATCCCAATACTTCTTTTTATCACATACCCGTCTTTGCGGGATATCAAAAAGGGGGCGGTACTGATAACTGCTTTTATCCTGATCCAGTATCTCGTGTCAGTTCCCCAGAACGGGATTATTCCGGGCAGGATGGGGGACAAGGCGAATAACAGGATGGCGCCTTTTTATGCTTATACCATTGTAAATATGATGAGGAACGGCCTAGACAGGGATGCCAATAAGGAGGATCTGGAAAAGGCAGGACGTTATCTTGACCTTGAAAAGGTAGACAGGATAAATGAGGATCTTGGAGATATCAATTACGAGGATGTACTGATCCTATATTATCCCGGATATACAGGGGTCAGGGAGGACGTGACGCCGGAAGATTATAATGCGTATACGGAAGGCTGCATGAATATATTCAAAAATAATCCTGCTGTGTTCTTTGTTACCCGTTCGGGAGCTTTTGATTATGCAGCAAGACCCTATCATATCGGGACTGACCAGGGAGGGGTAAAGGGACTTATTAAGCTGGTATTCAGTGTGGTAAAGGCGCTGTTTTACAATCTCTATATCCCCTGTGTGCTGCTGCTTGCGGGATGCGTGGTTTTCCTTATTAAAAGAAAGTGGTTCGAGTTCTTTGCAGCAGGAGGGCTTATCGGGCACTTTATAATAGTATTTATACTTGCGCCCGCTTCGTACTTTAAATATTATTTCCCGATATATTTCACGGTATATCTGTATCTGACCCTGGCGGGGATCGGCGTTTTTGCAAAGAAAAGGCAATAGTGTTAAAATTACGAAGGAATTCTGATCTTTTTATTAGGAGAATGCTATGAAAAAGATACTGCTCACTGGCTCTAACGGACAGCTCGGACGAGCCATGAATAAAGAGCTTCAGGGAAGTGAATATGAGCTTTACAATACGGATGTATTTGAGGGCGAGGGGATACATCCCCTGGATATTACCAGTATTGACGCGGTAATGGAGGCGGTACGGGAGATAAAGCCTTACGCCGTTATCAATTGCGCAGCGTATACCGCGGTTGATGCCCAGGAAAAGGATGTTGAAAACTCCTATAAGATCAACGCCATAGGACCCAGGAACCTGGCGATAGCGTCCAGGGAAACCGGTGCAAAGCTCATCCATATATCGACAGACTATGTTTTTAAGGGCGACAGCAAAAAACCCTATACGGAGTTTGACAAGACGGGTCCGGTAAGCACTTACGGCAGGACGAAGCTGCAGGGGGAAAAGTTTGTAAAAGCCTTTGCAGACAGGTACTTTATCGTACGCACCGCATGGCTGTACGGTGACGGCAAGAACTTTGTGAAGACAATGCTGAAGCTGTCCGAGAACCATGATGAGATAAGCGTGGTCTGTGACCAGATCGGAAATCCGACCAGCGCAAAAAGCCTGGCAAAGGCTCTGAGCTATCTGCTTCCCACGGAGAATTACGGCATTTTCCACGGAACCTGTGAAGGAGAGTGCAGCTGGGCTGATTTTGCCGAAAGGATCTTTAAGATAGCAGGAAAAAATACCAGAGTAAAGCATATAACGACCGAGGATTATAAAAGCTTGAATCCCGACAGTACGGACAGGCCGGCGTTTTCCATGCTGGATAATTTCATGTTCCGGCTGACCGGGGATTTCCGCTTTGATCACTGGGAGGATGCCATAGAGGAGTATTTAAAATGAGAAATGTAGCGCTTATTACGGGAATTACAGGACAGGATGGGTCATATCTGGCGGATCTTCTTCTGGAAAAGGGGTATGAGGTACACGGTATTATCCGCCGCCAGTCCAGCATCAACACAAAGAGAATAGACCACCTGTATTACAATAAGGAATTAAAGGACAGGACGTTTTTCCTTCATCACGGGGATATGACTGATTCCAGCAACCTTAACCGCATGATCGAGCAGATACAGCCTACTGAGATCTACAATCTTGCGGCTCAGTCCCATGTGGGGGTTTCCTTTGAGGTTCCCGAATATACGGCAGAGACAACGGGTGTCGGTACGCTGAGAATACTGGATGCCATCAAGAAAACCGGTGTAAAGTGCAGGTTCTATCAGGCATCCACATCGGAGCTCTTCGGAGGTATTCCCGAGACCGCTCCCCAGTCGGAGAAGACGCCCTTTTATCCCAAGAGCCCGTACGGTGCGGCAAAGCTGTATTCCTACTGGATCACGGTGAATTACAGGGAAGCATACGGACTATACGCATGCAACGGAATACTCTTTAACCACGAGTCGCCGAGAAGGGGTGAGACCTTTGTTACGAGAAAGATCACCCAGGCGGTGGCCAGGATAATCAACGGGGATCAGGATACCCTTCCTCTCGGAAACCTGAATGCAAAGCGTGACTGGGGATTTTCCGGAGATTATGTGGAGGGAATGTGGCGTATTCTTCAGCAGGATAAGCCGAGCGATTATGTCCTGGCATCGGGAGAGACCCATTCCGTAAGGGAGTTTGCAGAGCTTGCCTTTAAGGAAGTGGGAATAGATCTGGAATGGAGAGGCAGCGGGGTTAATGAAAAGGGCTTCGACAGCAAGACCGGAAGAATCTATGTAGAGGTTAATCCGAAGTACTTCAGACCTGCCGAGGTGGAGCTCCTCTGGGGAGATCCTTCCAGAGCGGAGAAGGAACTGGGATGGAAGAGACAGACCAGTTTCAGGGAGCTGGTTCACATGATGGTGGATTCGGATATGCAGGATATCACCGGACAGAGCCTCGAAGAATACCTTGCAGGGAAAAAGGACTGATAATAACGATATGGAAAAGAATTCTAAGATTTATGTGGCGGGACACCGTGGACTGGTTGGATCCGCTATTGTCAGAAGCCTGAAGGAAAAGGGCTATGATAACATCATTGGCAGGACACATAAGGAGCTGGATCTCACGGATCAGGCTGCGGTATTTGGGTTTTTTAAGGAAGAAAAGCCGGAATATGTTGTGCTGGCCGCAGCTCATGTGGGCGGTATAAATGCAAACAATACCTATCCTGCGGACTTTATTTATATCAATTCGATCATACAGTGCAATGTTATCAAGGCTTCCCATGATAACAAGGTAAAGAAGCTTCTTTTCCTCGGAAGCTCCTGTATATACCCGAAGCTGGCAGAGCAGCCCATAAAGGAAAGCTCACTTCTGTCAGGGCCTTTGGAAGAGACCAATGAGGGATATGCGGTGGCAAAGATATCGGGTCTCGAGATGTGCAAATTCTTCAAGAGACAGTACGGTGACGATTTTATCAGCTGTATGCCTACAAATCTCTACGGGCCGAATGATAATTTTGACCTTCAGAACAGCCACGTGCTGCCGGCAATGATAAGAAAATTCCATGAGGCAAAGGCCGCCGGGGCAGCGGAAGTAGAGCTCTGGGGAGACGGTTCTCCTTTGAGGGAATTTCTCTATGTGGATGATATGGCAGATGCATGTGTGTATCTCCTTGAAAACTACAGCGGGGAAGAGCATGTGAATATCGGTACCGGCAAGGAGACCAGCATCAGGGAGCTGGCTGAACTGGTACGGGATATAGTGGGCTTTGAAGGAAAGATCAGGTGGAATACGGATATGCCAAACGGCACTCCGAGGAAGGTCTGTGATGTTTCAAAGCTTCACGCGATAGGCTGGAAGGAAAAGGTGGATCTCCCTGAAGGTATCAGAAGGGAATACGAATGGTTCCTTTCCCAGGATAAGAAGGATCTGAAGCTGTGATCATAAGGCTTGTTCTCATGGCGGCGGGTGTGATAGTCATTTTATCGGCGGAGCTGCTTTCTCCGGCGGTTGACAGGATAGTAAAGCATGCCGTGATCAGGGAGAACCCGGCAGAGTTCTCTGAAGAGGAAGACGATATTTTGAATAATAAACAGAAGTGGAAGCTGTTGATAGCTGGATATATTATATTTGCCCTTATTTCGGTGTTTTCCGTAGTATCCGTATTTACCCTTAATCATAAGATAAATACGCTGTACAAGAGCGTACAGGAGCTGGAAAGCCAGGCGGTCACCGCTCCTTAAATACAGTATTTCCGGAAAAAGTTATGGTCATTGCGATTATCGGCATTTTGGCCGCAGTCATCAATTTAATCATTTATTTTATATTTGGATCGCTGATAACTGGATGTTTTAACAAACATCGGTTTTCCGCGACCCTTTCTGTTATTTCGGGATTTTTTCTGTACTTCACCCTCTTTGAGCTGGTCTGCATTCCCTGCGTGGTAAAGATAAAGCCGCTGCATTTCCTGGCGCATATTTGGGTGGGAGCAATTATAGCGGTCGTTATAATATCTGCAGTAATCAATCATAAAAAGTGGCTGGGACTTCTCGGGGAGAGCGTGAGTTTTATTAAGGAAAGGCCGCTTTTCTGCCTTTTCTGCCTGGTCTTTATCTCTGTGGAAACCTTTATCATTGTCCACTGTTACCAGTTCACGCTGGATGCGGCGTTTTATGTGGGCACGGCAAATACCTCGCTTACAACCGATACCATCAATATCTACAATCCCTATACCGGCATGTGGCAGGATCATTTCGAGATGAGATATTTCTTTGCGAATTATGCCATAAATGATGCCGTGATGTCCTATATCACCGGGCTCCATCCCCTTATATGGACCAAGACGGTCATGGAGATACAGGTGGTGATACTGGTGAACCTGGTTATGTACAGGATGGGCAGGGCTCTCTTTAAGGGTGATCTATACAAGACCGGGCTTTTCATGTTCTTTGCAGGTTTCATGAGCTTCTTTTACAGTACGATCTTTACGGCGCAGGAGTTCTTTGTGACCAGGACCTATGAAGGAAAGACGCTTCTAGGTTCACTTGTGATACCACTGGTATTTATGGTTTACATAAAATTTTTAGAGGATCACAGGGATCCCCGGTACTGGTGGCTGCTCTTACTGATGTCGATCGGGTCCCTGGTGCTGTCAAACAGTGCCAGTATGCTCTTTCCGGCAGCGCTTCTGATATTCATGCTGCCGCTGTTTATAATAAAAAAAGACGGGTTTATTCTGTTAAAGACAGGATTCCTGCTGCTGCCGGGAGTTCTGTCGCTGATAATGTATATTCTGTATGTCAAGGGTTATTACGTGATATATACTATGCCCGCATAAATGATCGAAAGACGGTGAAAGGAAAAGAAATACATGCAGTCGATCTCTGTGGCAGGAGACGGTATCCTGTATCTTTTCAAATGCATAGCGCTGTTTAACGGGAGCGCACTCTATCTTCCCCTTTATCTTCTGGGGCTTATCTTTATTGCCGTTAAAGGAGACCGGGAGATGAAGCGGTTCTTTCTCTGGCCGGGAGCGGTGATACTGCTTACGGTCTATAATCCGCTGCTGCCCCTAGTTATCAACAGGTTCTTCGATGTAAATAAGGAATACTACCGCTTTATGTGGATAACGCCTGTTTGCATTGAAATTGCCTTTCTTTCGGTATGTTACTGCATGAGGTCTGATAAGAGCAGGGGATGGAGGATAATAAGTTTTATCGGGATAATACTGCTGCTCATGGGGGCCGGCACCTTTATTTATGATGAGGGATATACCCCAAAGGAAAATGTTTATAAGATACCGAATGAGGTAATAGCGGTTTCCAAAATGATAAGGAACAATACGGATATGAAATATCCGGTGGCTGTAATGGACAGGGATATGCAGATGGAGATCAGGCAGTATGATGCCACGATACTTCTGGCATGTGACAGGACGCAGTATCTGGATTTCCTCGCAGGAACCGAACAGGATGAGCTCACGGAGGAGAAGAATGAGTATGTGGACAGGCTATTATCCGTGATAGCAAAATACGAGGATATAGATAAGGACAGCTTCAGGGAGGCCCTGAATAAGACCAATACCCAGTTCGTGGTGGTGGAAAAGATATCGCCGATGCTTAAATATCTGAGTGACGCGGGGCTTACATCGGTCGGTACCACGGGAACAAGGGTGATATATAAATTTGAACTGGATGATCCGCTGTATTTTGAACTGGCGGATTACAGCCGTATGGAATGATCAGGTGCTTTCTACGTCCGTCACGGGATGAAGATAAGAGTAAGGAACTGTGGATAAATCTTTCGATAAGGAAAAGTCTCCGTTGAAGAAGCTTACAGTATTTACACCGGTATATAACAGGGCTGATATGCTTCCCGATCTATATAACAGCCTGACAGGTCAGACAAATAAGGATTTTGTCTGGCTTGTGGTAGATGACGGGTCAACGGATGACAGCTTTGAAGTGCTGAAATCCTTTGAGGCAGAGGGGAAGATAGAAATGAGGATCTGCCGTCAGGAAAACGGCGGTAAGATGAGAGCCCATAACAGGGGTGTGGAACTGGCTGAAACAGAGCTTTTCGTATGTCTGGACTCGGATGATCGTTTTACAATTCAGGCGGTTTCTGATATATTGGGACGGTGGGAAAAGGTTTCCGAAAACAGCTCTTTTGCAGGTATAGTCGCCAATAAGGGCGAGAGCGAGGAGCGGCCGCTTTATGGTGAGAATCTGCCGCAGGTCACGGAGGATACACTGTCCGGGCTGTACCGAAAGGGTTTTAAGGGTGAGACCACCCTTATATACAGGACAGAGGTATTAAGGAAATATCCCTTTCCGGAAATAGAAGGCGAAAAGTATGTTCCGGAGGATGTGGTCTATGATGAGATTGACAGGGAATATACCCTGTCGGTAATGGATGAGATACTTACCATATGTACCCTGAGGGATGACGGTCTGACAGACAGGGCCGCGGAGCTTCGGAGGAAGAATCCCGGCGGGTGGTACATATATTATGTTAACCGGGCCGGGAATACGGAGTTTTCTCTGCTGAAAATAAAATATATCAGCCACTATCTCCGGTTCAGGCCTCTTGTCAGCAGGGAACTAAAGGAAAGATACAGTCTTTCCCCTTTGCTTTCTGTTTTAGGTATCCCGGGAGCCATAGTCCTTTCCCTTATGAACAAAAGATAGGTACGGAAGCTCTTAATGAGGAATTATAAGTCATCGGATGCCCCGAGGCGTCTGTATATGCTGGTCATATGTGCGGTAATGGTTCTTTTTTGTTCGGGAATGATACTGTACGTATTGAACAGGATCTATAATCTGGAATTCAGGACACAGCTGTATTTAAGAGGCCATATCTTTGTAATGGCTCTTTATATAGGTGTCTTTCTTTTTTTGGGACAGGTTTTCGGCGGCCTTCTGGTGGGCGTAAGGAAGGTGGGAGAGGTGATGTTTTCCTTCCTCTTCACAGCTGTTCTGGCGGATATCTTCTTTTATTTCATCGTTATGCTGCTGTCCTATAAATTTCCCGATGTCCGGCCGCTGATAATTGTTTTTATACTGCAGATACTGTTTTCTTTCACGTGGATATCCATATTCGGGAATCTGTATTCCAGAAAATTCAGACCCTACGACGTGCTGCTGATATACAGCGGGGATTCCGTTGAAGGCTTCAAGAAAAAGCTGAAGGAAAGGCGGGATCAGTTTAATATTTCGGAGGTCATAAGCGCAGATCTCGATGAGGAGGAACTGAAGAAACGTATAGATAATTACAATACGGTTATGCTCTGGGATATTCCGGCAGGAAAAAGGAACAATATCTTTAAGTACTGCTATGAGGAATCGAAGAGGATATATTCCATGCCGAAGATATCGGATATCATTCTGAACGGTTCCAGCCAGGTGCATTTTTTTGATACGCCCCTTCTTCTTACAGAGGGAAATCCCCTGGAGTATGAGGAGAGGATAATAAAAAGATTGGTTGATATAATTCTGGCCATTCTCCTGATAATCGTAACGAGCCCCATAATGCTGATAACTGCTCTGGCGATAAAACTCCATGACGGAGGGCCGGTTTTTTATAAGCAGGTAAGATGTACCAAAAAAAACAGGCGATTTGAAATCATCAAATTCAGGAGCATGATAGTGAATGCGGAATCTGCGGGACTGGCAGTCCTGGCTCAGGAAAATGATCCCAGGATCACTCCCATTGGCGCCTTTATCAGGAAATGCAGGATAGATGAGCTGCCGCAGCTTTTTAATGTGCTGAAGGGCGATATGTCCTTTGTGGGACCGCGTCCGGAAAGACCTGAATTTATCGAAAAGTATAAGGAGACGATGCCGGAATTCGCCTACAGGACGAAGGTCAGGGCAGGGATAACGGGATATGCCCAGCTGTACGGAAAGTACAATACCTCGCCCTATGACAAGCTGAAATTTGATCTTTATTATATTGAAAAATACTCCATATGGCTTGATATCAAGCTTATGATACTGACATTAAAGATACTCTTTACAAAGGAGAGTACCGAGGGAACGGAAAAGGAAATAACAGCCGGGAAAAAGGATTAAAGGTGAAAGATGCCTGCAGTTTCAGTAATCATACCGGTGCATAATGCCGGGAAGTTCATATTTGATACGATGACGTCGGTGGCGGGACAGGAATATGCCGATTGGGAGATGATCCTGATAGACGATCATTCAGAGGACGACAGCGTAAAGATAATCAAGGATTTTATTGCGTTTCGAAAGGAAAAGAACGCTCCCCAGGAAATAACGCTCCTTTCTACAGGAGATAAACGCGGTGCCGCCAACGCCAGAAATACCGGTATAGATGCGGCAAAGGGCCGCTATATAGCCTTTCTCGATGCGGACGATATGTGGGAGCCCGAGAAATTAAGGGAGCAGATAGTTTTCCAGGAAAAGATAGGCGCGGAATTTACCTTTACCGGCTATGAATTTGCCGATGAAAGCGGGATCTCCATAGACAGGATAGTCCGGGTGCCTTTTCATATGAGATATAAGGATGCCCTTAAGAATACCACTATTTTTACCAGCACGGTGATGTTTGACAGTACAAAGCTTTCGAAGGATATGATGTATATGCCGGATGTGCCGAGCGAGGACACTGCCTGCTGGTGGAAGGTCATGAAGACCGGAATCCCGGCCTGGGGATTGAACCGCCCCCTTACCATATACAGGAGAAGCGGGGGAACCCTCTCCTCCAATAAGATCACAGCGATTAAACGTATATGGAATCTCTACAGGAATGTGGAACATTTAAGTCTTATCAGAAGCGTCTGGTGCTTCGCCTTTTATGCATTCCATGCGGTGATGAGGAGGATCTGATGGGTTCTGTCACAGTCCTCCTGTCCGCCATGGGCTTATCCGATATTTCCATACTGGATAAACTGAATATCAGTGGCAGCTCCGTGATCATAAACCAGACTGACCACGAGGAGCGCTGCCGTCCTGCAGACAGGGACTGCCTTATGGTAAGCACCACGGAAAGGGGGCTTTCAAAGAGCCGGAATATGGCTATGAGAGAGGCCGCCATGGCGGGGAAGGAGCTCTGCATCTTCTGTGACAATGATGTCCTGTACAGGGATGATTACGGGGAGGTTATCAGGCAGGCTTTTGAAAGAAATCCGGAGTCCGATATCCTAATCTTTTTCGTGGAGAGACCTGAAAGGCATGAACCGGTTTTTTCTTCGGAGAGGAAGCTGGATCACCTTCACGCGATGAAGATCTTTTCTCCTGAGATAGCTTTCCGCCTGTCCCGGGTGAGGGCAGCGGGACTCAGGATGGATGAGCTCTTCGGCGCGGGAGCCAAGTATGGTATGGGGGAAGAGAATATATTTCTCTTTGACGCCATGAGGCTCGGTTTGAAAATAACATATGTTCCGATAAGGATCGCCAGTACTGTAGAAAACGAATCCAGCTGGTTTAATGGTTATACGGAGGAATTTTTCAGAAACAGGGGAGCCGGGTATTACCGCATGTCCCCGTTGTTCCATTCTTTTCTCTGCCTGCAGTTTGCGCTGAGAAAGAGAGGGCTTTACAGGGATTCCATGGGAATTGGTGCTGCCCTTAAATGTATGGGAAGGGGAAAGAGGGAATATCATTCGGAAATGAAGGTGTTTTTGGCCGGTGACTATTACAGCGGAAACGGTCCTGCCAATGCCACTAAAGGGCTTTTAAGAGCCATGCCGGGGAATACCCTGTGCCTGAAAACGAGATCAAAGCTGTTAAGGGCCGCTGAGATATGGCTGAAGGTCAGACGTTCCGATTTCGTCGTATTCTCAGGTCATTCCAGGCAGAATATCTTCGGGATGAAATGCGCAGCAAGGGCCGGAGTTCCATCGGTTTACATAATGCACGGGGCTGTTGAATATGAAAACAATATCAACAGAGTGCCGGATGAGGGAATGGCGGCGGATGAACGGGAGATGATGAGGCTCGCAGACCGCATTCTGGCGGTTTCTCCTGTATTTGAAGAATGGCTAAAGGAGCATTATCCCGAATATGCGGATAAGACTGGGCATCTGACAAACGGGGTTGAATGGTCGGAATATTATGTAAACTTATCCGGACCGCGAAATGTTGATAATGATCACGGAGGCGGCTCTTCCGATGCCTCGAGTTATGTAAACCAATCTCTGAGCGTGTTTTCCGTGGGAGGGGGCATGCCCCGAAAGCGGATAAATAAGATCTGCGAGGCCGTAAAGCTTTTGAGAGACAGGGAAGGAATGGATATTTCCCTGGATGTGGCAGGCGACAGGGGAGCCGATACCGATGAGATCGATTCCTGCGGTTTTGTTCATGATCACCGGATTATCGACAGGGATGAAATGAAGTCACTGTACAGAAAGAGCCGGGTATTTATACAGAACAGCGTCTTTGAGACCTTCGGACTGGCGCCGGTGGAAGCCCTTTTATCCGGCTGTGATATAATGATATCCGGATGCTGCGGGGTTAAGGAGATCCTTCCCGGTCTAAAGCCGGAGGACATCATTAACGATCCGGAGGATCCGGAAGAGATCGCAGAGAAACTGAAGGCAGTCTTTGAAAACGGAAATAATGCACGTATCCTCTCATCTGTTGATATAAGAGGAACGGGCTGGGAAAAAAGGGCGGAGGAGCTTTGCCGTTTATTAGCAGAAATGAAAAAATAAGAGAGCTTTTTAATTACGCGGCTCTCCTCATAATGCTGGTGTTTTATGCAGGGACCTGGACCTTCCCCCAGTTTTACCATGTGACGGAGATATATAATTCCCTGATTATCTTTGCTGCACTTGCCATCCTTTTTATTGCGAATATAGATATTGCAGAAAAGATACGAGAAAAAGACAGGATGTTCTTCGTACTCTCGGCAGCGATAATAATAGCTGTTATTAATCTCTTTATCATAGGCTCAAATAAGGGATGCATACTTATAATAGCTGATTTTCTGATGATCCTTTATCTTGCGCCGGAGATTTCTTTTACGGATATCCAGAAAAGGATACTGGAAGTTTTTTTCCTTGTCATGTTTGTTTCCTGGTTCCTGTACGACAGGGCCTATTCCTATAATTCCAATACGGGCGCCACGGTTACGGTCTTTACCTTTTTCGGCGCCATGGTGCTGCTGTCCGAGATCGTAAAGATAAGGGAAATATACGGTTTCTTTATAGTGATTTCCTTTATAAGAGTGACAACCCTTGTATTCTGGCACCTGGCAAGAGGAGCCTTTTTTGCACTGGGACTCTTTATCCTGTTCTACTATATCGTTCCCCGCAGCTGGTGGAAGAACAGGTCTTTCTACCGGTTTCTTGTTGTATTTTCGACTCTCGGCTCTCTTTTGTTTGTCGGCATGTATGTTTTCTTAGGTTCTACCGGCTTTAATATGAAGCTCCCGTTTTTCTACAAAAACGTATTCTCGGGCCGGGAACAGATATGGTATGAGGTATGGGAGATACTGAGGGGACAGCTGCTGACCGGTATTGGTTCCGGCCGGGAACTGAAGTCCTTTTTTGAGTATAATATCCATAATGCCATGTATGATATTCTGGCGGTTCACGGGATCATCGTATTTATACTGTCCATCATTCTGATCTGGAACAGGCTTTTTATGATAGGGAAGCTGCGGGATATCTATGCGGGGAAAAAGGCGGTTGCTCTTTCTGCGATATTTGCGATATTTATCGAGTCCTTTATAGATATGGATCTGATGTGGGCGGATTATTCACCGCTTTTGCTCTTCCTCTTTATAACGGTATTTGCCGGGAGAAAAGAGACAAAGGCGGATATAAGTGCAGAGGCAGACAGGTTTGGGAAAGACGGGGAAAGCGCGGTATCTCTTTAAGAATATGGCGTTCTTTACGGCAGGCAGCTTCGTTTCAAAGCTGCTGGTCTTCTTTCTTGTCCCTTTTTACACCTCCGTGCTTACGGAAGCGGAGTATGGAATAGCGGATGTTATGCAATCCACCCTTCTTCTGCTGGTGCCCCTTCTGTCTATTAATGCGGGAGAAGCAGCCCTTCGCTACTGCCTGGAATATACAGATGACAGGGACTTTATTCTGGCGGAGGGCTTGAAGAAGGTTATCCTGTCCTTTATCCCGGTTATTATAGGGGCACTTGCCCTCTCTTTCCTTATTCCGGGACAGAAGACATATATTCTTTTCTTCATACTGCTGTATATAGCGGACAGCTTTTATGAATACCTCCTCCTCTATTGCCAGGGCAGCGAAGAAGTGCAGAAAATGATGGGAGGGAGCATAATCTGCACGGTACTGGTCATTTCATCGAATCTTGTCTTTCTCCTTTATTTCCACCTTGGGATCATAGGATATCTGATATCGCAGATCACTGCTTTTTCCGGAGCAGCGCTGCTTATGTTCCTGCTGGTAAGAGGCCCGGAAAGACTGAAGAATTACAAGGAAAATAAGGCTCTTGGCGGAGAGCTTACGGCCTACGGCAGATCTATGCTGGTTTATTCCACTGCCAGCTGGGTAAATAACGCTATTGACAGGTATTTTATCCTCTTTATGCTGGGTACGGTGCAGAACGGGCTTTACGGAGTGGCATACAAGATCCCGGCCATCCTTACGACGCTTCAGAGGATATTTGCAATGGCGTGGCAGATGTCTGCGGTAAAGGAATATAAAGGTGATGACCGGGAGAGCTTTTTTTCGGAGATGTACAGGGACTATCAGACGGTACTTGTCCTTGGCTGCGGAGGCCTGATACTGCTCTTAAAGATCATAGCCGGACTGATGTTTAAGAAAGCATTTTTCGACGCCTGGTCTCTGGTGCCGCCGCTTCTGATATCCGTTGTATTCGGGGCTTTGGAAGGGTTTTTGGGATCCATTGCCCTGGCTTTTAAGGACGGAAAGAGCATGGGTTACGCCACAGGAACCGGTGCGGTATTTAATATAATACTGAATTATATTCTGATCATCCGTTTCGGCGCCATGGGAGCTGCCGTGGCCACGCTCATATCCTATTTCATCATGTTTGCGCTGGCTTTTATCTTTGTCAGAAAGCATGTGAAGCTGAGAGTAAACTATATAAGGGATATTGCGGCGTTTATCCTGCTTCTGGCAGAATCGGCGTTTGTAATAATGGATGTGAAGTTCTATTTTATGATCAATCTGGGAATAGTGCTGCTGCTGTTCATTCTGTACTTAAGGGAAGTGACAGCTATATGCAGAAAGATTCCCGCTGTATTATTAAAAAAGGGATTAAACTGATACGGAAGGTATGGAAGACAGGATCAGAGGAAAATATGAATGGTTGACGGCAGGGCTTTTCATGGTTCTTATGCTGGGATCATTTATACATCAGAGCATTTACAGTGTTTTTGCACCATATGAAACGCTGGTTATGTTTATTGTTACAGTAGTTATTTATATTATGTTAACCATGGCTGACAGGGGTGCTTTTCTTAAAAAAGACCTGACTGCCCTGGCCGGCGTAGCTGCTGTTATGATAACATCCGTCAACCTGTTTATTATAGGCTCGGGCAAGGGTGCAATGCTGATAGTATTTGATCTTGTACTGATCCTGACGCTGGTGATAAGGGGGATGACCTTGTCGGGGCGCATGAAGAGGATCTGTGCCTTTTCGGGGACGGTATTCATGCTCCTGTGGTATCCGGTAATACGCTGGGATTACGGCTTTAATATGGTTGGATTTATGTTCCTCATCCTTCTGATATTCGGTGAGCTTCTGCTGGAATACGTGAAGAATGATATGGAGATGGAATACCTGAAATATGTTCAGATATTGTTTTTCTTCACCTCCGTACTGATGGCTGTATGCTATCAGGCCAGATCGGCGGCACTGTCCATGGTGGTCTTTGGGATAATCTATTTTGCGGTGCCTTTTATAGTTGAAAAGCGGATGTTATATAACATATGGATTTTGATCTTTACCCTTGGCAGTCTGGCCTTTACTTTTGTTTATGCCTTTTTAGGCTCCTCAGGATGGAATATGAGGATACTGTATAAGGATGTGCTGTCCGGAAGAGAGCTTATCTGGGCAGAGCTCTGGAAGGAGTTTTTCGAACATCCTCTGACAGGGATCGGATCTTCCTATCAGATGAAGAGCTTTTTCATGTTTGAGGTTCATAACGGACTGATGGACATACTGGTGGTCCACGGGATCATAGTTTTTATCTGCGTATTGTACCTGCTGGTCACAGCCCTGAAGAAGATCTGTTCAAGGGATATACTGTTCTGCCCGGATAAGAGGATAGCTTTTGCGGGGGTATATACCCTGATGTTCCAGTCCTTCTTTGAGAACGGCTTTATAGTAACGCCGTACAGCTGTGTATTTTTCATACTGATGCTGACAGCGGTACAGGATTCTTAATAAGGCCGGGCAGAATTGTAGTGGTAGCAAGGTACAAATGATGTTATAATGGAGCAATGGTCAATCCTTTTAATAATAAACAGCTGCTGGTACGAAGAGCAGGTCTCATTGTATATGACGTTCTGGCAGTTATATTCAGTTCTGCGGTCGGTCTGCTGTTAAGATTTGACCTTTCATACGAAGAACTTATCTCTACAGCCGGAGGATATACCTGGCAGGAAAATCTTTGGAGTTATCTGCCGGTCAATGTTATCACAACTATCGTTATTTTCTGGCTTTTTCATCTTTATTCCAGCCTTTGGACATATGCAGGAATACCTGAAATGACAGCCACCGTCACGGCCTGTCTTTTGACAAGTGCGGTACAGGCTGTGGGTATGCTGCTCCTTAATCTGCATATGCCGAGGAGCTACTTTTTCCTCTACGCCATAGTTTTAAATATCCTTGTCCTGGTATCCAGATTTGCATACAGGCTTTTCCGAACCTTTGTCCAAAAACGGACTGAAAGGGCGAAGAGTATCAATGTAATGGTCATAGGAGCCGGTGAAGCCGGGAATTCCATTATCCGTGAAATGAATTCCTCCAGATTTATCCAGAAGAGCGTAATGTGCGTGATCGATGATGATCCCGCAAAGGTAGGAAATTACATTCAGGGCGTAAAGGTGGTTGGCGGCAGAGAGGATATTATCGAAAACGCCGCCAGATACGATATAGATGAGATAATAGTAGCTATGCCTGCGGCTGAGAGAAAGCAGCTGAAGGATATCCTGGATGTCTGCAAGGAAACCAAATGCGAGCTGAAAACACTGCCCGGTATATACCAGCTTGTAAACGGCGAAGTGAATGTAAGCCAGCTCAGGAAGGTGGAGGTAGAGGACCTGCTGGGAAGAGAACCCATAGAGGTCGATATCGACTCCATCCTGGAATCCCTTACCGGAAAGATAGTGCTGGTGACCGGAGGCGGAGGATCTATCGGAAGTGAGCTCTGCCGGCAGATTGCAAAGCATAATCCGAAGATGCTGATCATTTTTGAGATATATGAAAACAGCGCCTACGACATTCAGCAGGAGCTGGCGGAGAGTTTCCCGGATCTCACATTAAAGGTGCTGATAGGGTCAGTCAGGAATACCCACAGGGTAAAGGATGTCTTCGAAACCTATCATCCCGATATTGTCTACCATGCGGCAGCTCATAAGCACGTGCCTCTGATGGAGGTCAGCCCGAATGAGGCTATCAAGAATAATGTCATGGGTACCTGGAAGCTGTCCCAGGCAGCTGTGGATACCGGTGTTAAGAAGTTTGTCATGATCTCCACCGATAAGGCGGTAAATCCCACAAATATCATGGGAGCCACCAAGCGTATCTGTGAGATGATAGTGCAGTCATATAACCACAGGGGAAATACTGTATTTGTGGCGGTGAGGTTCGGAAATGTGCTGGGCAGCAACGGTTCGGTCATACCCTTATTCAGGAAGCAGATAGCTTCCGGAGGCCCGGTTACCGTGACTGATCCCAGGATAATAAGGTATTTCATGACCATTCCGGAAGCGGTGTCCCTGGTGCTGCAGGCAGGTGCTTACGCGAAGGGCGGGGAGATCTTTATATTAGATATGGGAGAACCCGTGAAAATACTGGATCTTGCAAAGAATCTGATCAGGCTTTCCGGTTATGTGCCCGGCGAGGATATAGAGATAAAGTTCACCGGACTCCGCCCCGGAGAAAAGCTGTATGAAGAGATGCTGATGAAGGAAGAGGGGATGCAGGAAACTCCCAATAAGCTTATACACATCGGCAAGCCGATAGAATTTGATGAAGACGAATTTTATAACAAGCTTCACGAACTGGATATAGCTTCCAGATCTGAAAAGCTGGATGTCCACAGATGGGTAAAGGAACTGGTACCTACCTATAAATACACTCCCGGAACCTATATTCCCGGCGAGACACATATCGATATGGAGAAAGCTCCGGGTATAGGCCAGAATGATGAAGACGCCGATATGAAGGTTTACGCTATTAAGAGGGACGATGAGTAGATCGATGGAGCAGACAGCACAGAATAGTTATGTAAACCGAAATAGCCTGTTTTATGTAAACTGCATCAAGCGGCTTTTCGATATACTGCTTTCCCTTATAGCTCTGATCTGCCTGTCTCCGGTGCTGATAGTTCTTGCTGTATTGGTGAGGGTAAAGCTTGGCAGCCCGGTGATATTCAAGCAGGAAAGACCGGGGAAATACGGAAAGATCTTTCCCCTGATGAAATTCCGCAGTATGACGGATGAAAAGGATGAGAAGGGAGAACTGCTGCCGGACGAGGTGAGGCTCACTTCCTTCGGGAAAGCTCTGAGGGCTGCTTCTTTGGATGAGCTGCCTGAATTTATAAATATCCTGAAGGGTGATATGTCTTTTGTGGGACCGAGACCGCTTTTAGTGCGCTATCTCGACAGATACAATGAGGAACAGAAGCACAGGCATGACGTGCTGCCGGGACTTACGGGACTTGCGCAGGTAAACGGGAGAAATGCCATCAGCTGGGAGAAAAAGTTCGAGTATGACATTGAATACGTGAAGAATGTGTCGTTTTTCTTAGATGTGAAGATTATATTTTTGACAGTTATGAAGGTATTGAAAAGAGACGGGATAAGCTCGGCTACAAGCGCCACCATGGAAGAATTCATGGGAAGCGGTGAGGAAAGCCGGAATTTCCCGGATCAGCAGGGGTAAGGATTATGACAAGAGTAAAGAAAAATGCCAGTGTTCTGATTCTGTCCGCAGGCCGCAGAGTGGAGCTTATTAGCTGCTTTAAGCGGGCTAAGGAGAGACTGAAGATAAAGGGCACCATAGTGGCGGCCGATGCTTCTGAGCTGGCTCCGGCACTGTATTTTGCGGATATCAATGAGGTGGTTCCCCGTATCTCCGACAGTGACGGATATATCAGGGCCATAGCCGATATCTGCAGGAATTTCAATATTTCACTGGTGGTTCCAACCATCGATACGGAGCTTCTGCTTCTGTCCGAAAGGCGTTCGGAGATAGAGGAAACCGGAGCAAAGGTACTTATAAGCGATGAAAAGGTAACGAAGATATGCAGGGACAAGAAGAACACCCAGGAATTCCTGGAGGAGAACGGTTTTTTAGTTCCTCATATGCTGTCAAAGAAGGAGCTTTCGAATCCCGGCAAGCTCACCTACCCTCTTTTTATCAAACCCAGGGACGGCAGTTCTTCGATAAACGCATACCAGGTGCATAACGAAGGAGAACTGGAGCTTTATCTGAAGCTTATAGACCGGCCCATTGTCCAGGAGTACATAGAGGGTACCGAGTATACCGTGGACGTATTCATGGATTTTGACAGCAATATAATAACGGTCGTTCCCAGAGTCCGTATAGCCACCAGAAGCGGCGAGATCGCTAAGGGTGTGATAAGGAAGGACAGGGAGATAATAGAGGATGTGAAGAAGCTCATGGGAATATTAAAGCCCATAGGCCATATCACGGTTCAGTGCAAGAAGACCCAAAGGGGTATCGAATACATAGAGATAAACCCGAGATTTGGCGGCGGAGCGCCCATGTCCATAATGGCCGGGGCGGATTCCTGTGAGAATCTGTACAGGCTGCTTCTCGGGGAAAAGCTTACATATAATGAACACTACAGGGAGAACCTGACATTCCTGAGGTTTGACCAGAGTATAATGCTGAATGAGGAAATGAAGCGGGAGTATGAGTACGAAGGCAGTTATTTTTGATCTGGACGATACCCTTGTTTCAGAGATAAGCTATTGCATGAGCGGTTACAGAGCCGTTTCTCTGTACGTTTCGGAGCATATACTGCCCGGCAGCGATCAGGAGGCAATATACAGCGAACTGATAAGATTGTTCGATGAGGATCATAAAAATGTGTTTAACAGATTTTTGTTAAATAACGCATGCGATGAAGAATTGGTTCCAGACCTCGTGGACACATACAGAAAACATTTTCCAAACATATGTTACTATGAGGATGTGAAGCCGGCCCTGAAGGTTCTTGAGGAAAAGGGGATTAAAACAGGTATTCTGTCTGACGGATATGCGGTTACCCAGAGACAGAAGATCAATGCGCTGAAAGCCGAAGAGGATTTTGATATTGTCATCCTTACGGATGAGATAGGGAGGGACGCATGGAAGCCATCTCCCGCCGGTTTTGAGATCATAGAGGAAAGGTTCGGGCTGGCAAGTGATGAACTGCTCTATGTGGGCGATAATCCGGAGAAAGACTTTTATCTCTCTGTAACTGCGGGGATAAAGACGGCAAGGATAATCCGCGGGAATGGCGTGTATGCCGACAGGGATTATCATCTCGGGGTTAAGGAGGATTTCAGGATCGGCTCGCTGAATGAGCTGAGTTCTATACTGTAAATGAATGTACTGTGTCTTTTCCAAAAATTTGATTTTTCTTCTGCCACCATATACCTTGATCTGGTCTGCGCTTTAAGAGACCGGGGCCACAGGGTGATGATAAGCGCCTGTACTGCGGAAGACTCAGTTTACCGGATTGAAGATAAAGAGGGCATTGAGTGTGCATTTGTGCCGGTGCCTGATCAGTTTAAGGCCGGAAAGATAAAGAAGGGCCTTATACAGCTGACTCTCGGCAGAAAATTACTCAAAGGAGTCAAAAGGTATTTTTGGGACAGACAGGTTGACATAATTATCTATCCCACTCCCCCGGTAACGCTTTCAGGCATTCTGAAACCGCTGAAAAGACATTACGGCGCCGTGAATTACCTTATGTTAAAGGATATTTTCCCTCAAAACGCCGTGGATCTGAAGATGATGGGGGAGGGAGGACTTCTTCACAGGCTGTTCAGGCGGATGGAGAAGGAGCTTTACAGGGAGTCGGATGTTATAGGCTGCATGTCGGAAGCCAATGTGGAATACATTGCGGGTCATGAGCCGGAGGTTGACAGGGGGAAGCTGGAATTATTCCCCAATACTGTGAAGATACTGCCGGAAGAAGCGGCAGCGGAAAAAGATGATCGGAATTATGTAAACTTCTTTTTCGGGGGAAATCTCGGAAAACCCCAGGCTGTGGATTTTCTTTTAGACTGTATAGCCGGGCTTAAGGATTATCCCCAGGCTGTATTTACCTTTATTGGATCAGGTACCGAAGAGGGAAGGGTAAGAAGCTTTATTGAAAAGAACGATCCGCCGAATCTGAAGCTGTTAAAGGAGCTTCCGAGAAGGGAATACGAAAAGATATTAAAGGAAGCCGATATCGGGATAGTAGCTTTGAGCCATTTATTTACGATACCGAATTTTCCCTCCAGGATACTGTCCTATATGCAGATGTCAAAACCGGTATTTGCGGTGACGGACAGAAAAACCGATATGGGGGCTATGATCACGGAAAAGGCTCACTGCGGCTACTGGTGTCCCTCGGATGATAAAGAGGCGTTTACCGCAGCAGTAAAAAGGATAGTTTCCGAAAAAGACGGACTGCCGCAGCTCGGAAGGAACGGGAGAGAATATCTTATTGACCATTTTGATGTGGAGAGATCGGTGGATATACTTGAAAGTGCAGTGAAGAGGAACGGAAGGAGCAACACCCCTTGCCGGGGCGGCTGATATTGAGAAGCGAAAGGAGCGGCACAGATAATAAATGGATGAGCATATTTTCGACGGCAGGACCCTGCTGATAACAGGAGGCACGGGATCCTTCGGAAATGCCGTTTTAAGAAGATTTCTGAACACAGATATAAAGGAGATCCGCATATTTTCCAGAGACGAAAAGAAACAGGATGATATGCGCCATAACTATAACAATCCGAAGATAAAATATTTCATCGGAGACGTGCGGGCGGAGGGATCTCTTGAAGACGTGATGCACGGGGTGGATTTTATATTCCACGCAGCAGCCTTAAAGCAGGTGCCAAGCTGCGAATTCTTCCCTGTAGAAGCGGTGAAAACCAATGTGCTGGGTACGGATAATGTGCTGACAGCAGCCATACGTGCGGGAGTGAAGAAGGTGGTCTGCCTTTCAACAGATAAGGCTGCTTATCCTATCAACGCCATGGGCGTCAGCAAGGCCATGATGGAAAAGGTCTTTGTGGCAAAGAGCCGGACTATTGATCCGGAGGATACCCTCATCTGCGGTACCAGATACGGAAATGTAATGTGTTCCAGGGGTTCCGTGATCCCGCTTTTTATCGATCAGATAAAGGAAGGACGGCCGATTACGATAACGGAACCGAAGATGACGAGATTCATAATGTCCCTGGAGGAGGCCGTGGAGCTCGTGATCTATGCCTTTAACCATGCCAATGCCGGCGATATCATGGTGCAGAAGGCTCCGGCCTGTACGATAGAAGTTCTTGCCCGGGCGGTAAAGGAGCTCTTTGGCGCCGAGGATCATGAGACCAAGATAATCGGCGTACGTCACGGTGAAAAGATGGCGGAAACGCTGCTCACCAGCGAAGAATGCGGAAGAGCCATTGATGAAGGAGGCTTTTTCAGGGTTCCTGCGGATAACAGGGATCTGAACTATGATAAATACTTTATTCAGGGCAATACCGAAAGACCGAAATTTGACACCTTCAACTCGGATAACACAGAGATCCTCGGAGTGGAGGAGGTCAAGGAAAAGCTTCTGAAGCTGAAATACATTCAGGACAGACTCGCGGAGGAATAGGAGAGTTTGAAGATACTTATTACCGGGGCAAAGGGCTTCCTCGGAAAAAACCTCGTACATGCCTTAAACAATGCAGGATACAATGATATTTCAGAATACACACTGGATTCCTCCGGGGATGATCTGAAAAGGTACTGCGGGGAATGCGGATTTGTTTTTCATCTGGCAGGGGTCAACAGGCCAAAGGACGTGTCAGAATTCATGACAGGAAATGCAGGTTTCACGGAACAGGTTCTGCACTGCCTGTCAGATGCCGGGAATACGGTGCCTTTGGTTCTGTCTTCATCCATTCAGGCGGGACTGAATAATGACTACGGTATATCGAAAAGAGCCGCGGAAAACGCTGTTTTCGAATACGGTAAAGAAAATGATGTACCGGTATATGTCTACCGCTTTCCGAACCTGTTCGGAAGATGGAGCATGCCGAATTACAATACCGTGATAGCGACCTTCTGCCATAATATTGCAAGGGGGCTGCCCATCAGGATAGATGACCGGGAAAAGACACTGCCCCTTGCCTATGTGGATGATGTTACGGGACAGTTTATCAGGATACTGGAAACCGGGATAAAGCTGCCGCCCGGGGAATTCGTGGTCTTTCCTCCTTCTCTCATATATGAAAGGAAGCTTGGCTGCATAGCGGATACAATAGAGCGTTTCAGGGATTCTCTATTTTCAGGTAAGGAGCCTGAGATAAAGGATGAATTCGAAGCAAAGCTCTATGATACCTACCGCTCATTTATACCGGAAAACTGATCCGTATTGCGGACGTATCACGGATATCCGTATTGCGGAGACTTGTCCGTTTAATAACGGTAATTTAGGATACTTTTGACGAAATAGCATAATAAGCTGAAGGAATCAGACGGATGGAAAAACTGAAACTTATGACGGTGCTTGGCACCAGACCGGAAATAATAAGGCTTTCTGCGGTGATAAAATGCGCAGACAGATATTTTGATCATATCCTGGTGCACACCGGACAGAATTACGATTACAGCCTGAATGAGGTTTTCTTTCAGGATTTAGGTTTGCGGGCTCCGGATCATTATCTGGACAGCGTCGGAGCCGATCTCGGTGAGACCATGGGAAATATCATCGCAAAATCCTATAAGCTTATGGGAGAAGTAAAGCCTGATGCGGTGCTGGTTCTCGGAGACACCAACTCGGCACTTTCCGCCATCAGCGCAAAGCGCTTAAAGATCCCCATTTTCCATATGGAGGCCGGAAACCGCTGCTGGGACTGGAATGTGTCGGAAATGATAAACCGGAAGATCGTGGATCATATTTCTGATATAAACCTGCCCTATACAGAACATTCCAGGCGTTATTTATTGAGCGAGGGTATAGATGGAAAGACGATATTTGTAACGGGTTCCCCGATGAAAGAGGTATTTAACGAACATAAGGAGGCTATAGAAGCTTCGGATGTTCTGGAACGTCTTTCCCTGAAAAAGGGGAAATATATTCTGTTATCAGCCCACAGGGAGGAAAATATCGATATCGAAGAGAATTTCATGTCCCTTATGAACGCAGTGAACGCTATCGCGGAAGAGTATCAGATGCCTGTGATCTATTCCACGCATCCGAGGAGCAGGAAATTCATCGAAAAGAGGGGATTTAAGTTCAATCCTCTGGTTCAGAGCTTAGAGCCCTTCGGATATCTTGATTACAATAAGCTGCAAAAGAACGCCTACTGTGTACTCTCGGACAGCGGTACCCTTTCCGAGGAATCAGCCATGCTTGATTTCCCCGGAGTTCTTATCCGTACCTCTACGGAGCGTCCGGAAGTGCTGGACAAGGGAACAATAGTGATAGGCGGAATAAAGGAAGATGATGTGAAACAGGCGCTGGATCTGGCGGTTTCCATGTATGAAAACAGGGAAGAGACCGTGGAAGCGGCAGATTATGCTGACAGCAATGTGTCGGTAAAGGTGATCAAGCTGATCCAGAGCTATACAAAGATAGTGAATGAAACCGTATGGCTGAAGCACTGAGGACTGATGTGAATGACAGTACCGCCGCTTCAAAGCGGATAGTGGTGCTGGATATCGCGGCTTCTAAAACAGGAGCCCTGTCAATACTCAGGGATTACTATGCTCATGTTCAGAGCCTGAACGATGATAACGAATGGTATTTTATAATCGGAGCAGAGGGGCTCATAAAAGAGGACAGTAACAAGCCGAATATACATGTGATAGTGAGAGAAGACGTGAAGAACTCCAGGTTTAAGCGTCTTCTTTTTGATCATTTTAGCGGAAAGGATTTTTTAAGGGAATTAAAACCGGATCTTATCATTTCCCTGCAGAATACCCTGCCAGTCGGAGCCGAAAAGCTGGCGGAAACAAAGATTTACCTGCACCAGCCCTTAGGCTTCCAGAAGATAAAAAAGTTCTCGTTTTTTAATAAATGGGAAAGAGGGCTTGCGGTATATCAGTATCTGATCGCCGGGGAAATAGACAGGTCGCTGAAAAGGGCCGACAGTATAACAGTCCAGACAAAGTGGATGAAGGATGCGGTAATTGAAAAGGACGGAATAGCTCCTGAGAAGATCGAGGTGGAAGCACCGGAGATCAGGGGCGTTGGAGGGTTATGTAAACCAGACGGTCTTTCAGATGCTGAGTTATGTAAACCTGACGCTCCGGAGCAGTCTGGCGTGTTATGTAAACCATTGTTTATATTCCCTGCCGGGAACATCCTGTATAAAAATCATCAGTGTATCCTGGATGCGGTTAAAATCCTTTCGGACAGGGGCATCCGGGGCTTTAGGGTCATCTTTACCGAAGAAGAGCAAAACCTTCCGTGGCTGAAAGTACATGAGGAATGCAGGGACGTTATCGACTGGCGGGGGATGATCGAAAGAGATAAGCTGCTGAGTCTGTATAGGAAGGCAGTGCTTTTATTCCCTTCCTATATCGAAACCTACGGACTTCCCCTGGCGGAGGCCAGGGCAGCGGGGGCAGGGATCATAGCGGCCGATACGCCTTTTGCAAGGGAGATACTGTCCGGATATACAAAAGCGGAATACTTCGATCCCTTTGACCCGCCCGCTCTTGCAGGGCTGATGGAGAAAGCTGTTACGGCAAATTGATAAGATTAAGGGCTGTTTTATAAATGTAAGGATGTGAATTATGGATTATTTTGAAGAGTTCAGAGCGTTAATAGCAAGACTCAGGGCAAAGGACGGCTGTCCCTGGGACCGGGAACAGACACACATGAGCCTGAAAGCCGCCTGTATAGAGGAAGCTGCCGAAGTGATATCCGGGATCAATATTCTGGACCGAACCGGAAATGCGGAAAACCTGAAGGAGGAACTGGGTGATCTTCTTTTGCAGGTGATGATGCACGCCTGTATCGCAGAGGAAGAAGGGCTCTTTACAATAGAAGATGTGGTGCAGGGAATCTCTGAAAAAATGATCCGCAGGCATCCGCATATCTTCGGAAATGTAACGGTATCAAATTCCGAAGAAGTTCTGGTAAACTGGGAAGAGATAAAGAAACAGGAAAAAGCCGGCAAGGAAGATGATTACGAGTACCTGCAGGAAGCCTTCGATGAGTCTCAGAAGCTCATAGAAGTGGCCCGCGAACGCAAGCAGAAAAAGCATCGGGAACAATAAGAGGATTTCATGCCGGGCATGGATTTTACCGCCGGTATGTGGTTTAATTAAAGTCGGAGGGCAGACTTATGTTTGGAAAGCAATTTGAGCTCAATGAACAGACGATCCCCGTGATCGAGGAGATCGGAAAGCACATGCCCGGCGGCTTTTTTATTTATGAGGCGTCGGGGGATGAGAAGCTGCTGTACGCCAATCAGGCGGTGATAAACCTCTTCGGCTGTGATGATCTGGAGGATTTTAAGAAGCTTACCGGGTACACATTCCGCGGTATGCTCCATCCCGATGACTATGCCGAGGTTTCCGGCTCGATAAATTAACAGATCAAATCCAGTGATGACAATCTGGACTATGTGGAGTACAGGATAATCCGGAAGGACGGAAGTGTCTGCTGGGTGGATGATTACGGACACTATACGGAGACCCAGGCCTACGGCGGGGTTTATTATGTTTTTATTTCGGATATAACGAAAAAGCGCGAGCATCAGGAACTGAGCAATGCCCTGAAGGCGGCGGAGGAGGCCAATAAGGCAAAGACCGTCTTTCTTTCCAATATGAGTCATGAGATCAGAACTCCCATGAATGCCATAATCGGTATGTGCAGTCTGGCTCTCAGAAAGGAAAATCTGGATCCGGAGACGCGGGAATACCTGGAAAAGATCGGTGCCAGCGCGCGCCATCTCCTCGGACTTATCAATGATATCCTGGATATGAGCCGCATTGAATCGGGGTGGCTGCTTCTCCGGCAGGAGGATTTTTCTTTCAGGAATATGCTGGAGGAGATCAATACCATGGTCATGACCCAGTGCAGCGACCGTGGGTTGAAATATGAATGCAGGGTAACGGGAGGCGTTTCAGACTATTATTCCCAGGATCTTCGATACCTTTACCCAGGAGGACGGCGGCCGCAGCAGCAAATATGGCAGCACCGGGCTCGGAATGGCTATCAGCAAAAATATCGTGGAGCTAATGAGCGGCACGATCTCTGTTACATCCGAGAAGGGGGTGGGATCTGAATTCACCGTTGTACTTACCCTGGAAAACAGCGATCATGCAGGAGTGTCTGACAGCAGCATAAATCCCTCGGACATGAGGGTTCTGGTGGTTGATGACGAGGAGATCGCGGCAGAGCACGCGAGAATGGTGCTGGATGAGGCCGGGATAAAGGCTGATATGTGCCTGTCCGGAGAAGAAGCACTGCAGATGATCCAGGTGCAGCATACCAAACTGGAACCGTACAATCTGGTGCTTCTTGACTGGAAGATGCCGGAAATGGACGGGCTGGAACTGGCTGCGGAGATCCGTAAGCTGTACAGCAGCGAGACCACTATCATTATCCTGACATCCTTTAACTGGGACGAGATCATGGATGAAGCTCTGCATATAGGGGTGGACAGCTTCCTGGCAAAGCCTCTCTTTGCTTCCAATGTGATAAGCGAATTTGAGCGGATCGCGAGGAAGAACAATATGTCCCTCTTCCGTGAAAAACAGCGTGCCGAATTAAAGGGCAGGAGGATCCTTCTGGCTGAGGATATAGAGATCAACGCGGAGATCATGAAGAAGCTCCTGGAATCCAGGGGAGCGCTTATCGATCATGCCGTGAACGGAAGAGTTGTCGTAGATATGTTTAAGGAGCAGGATCCGGGATACTATGATGCGATCCTGATGGATGTCCGGATGCCGGAAATGGATGGACTGGAGGCCACAGATACGATCCGCGCCCTTGACAGATCCGATGCGGGAATCATTCCTGTCATTGCGATGACCGCCAATGCATTTGATGAGGATGTGCAGTTCTCCATGCAGGTCGGCATGAATGCGCATCTTTCAAAGCCTGTGGAACCGGAGCGGCTGTTCCGTACTCTGGAGGAACAAATTTTTGAGGCGGAAGAAAAAAGGAATTCGGGGGCCGGAAGATGAATTCATTGTCTGAGGAAAGGAAACCCGGAGGCATATCTATTCTGGCTCCCTGGGCCTTTGTGGGCTTTGATGTGCTGTCCTTTGGCACCACCTCCTTTAAATTCAAGGTTGAAAAGTCAAAGTGGATCATGCTTTCCGCCATAGTGATCGCAGGTATTTCCTATGCTGCGATGGCGGTTGCCGCCGTATCGGTCGTCCCTGACGGATATGCTACTCTTGCGGAATATATTTCCGACCTGGATAACTTAAGCGGGATCGATGCCGTCCCTACATTTTTCGCAGCCAGATCATTAATGGGAGAAGCGGGGCTGTTCCTTATAGGGATCACCGCCCTTGCAGGCATACTGACAGGTATCATCGGAGGATACCGCGCAGCCACAAGGGTGCTGTCGGTAATGTCCGAGGACAGGATACTGTCAGAAAAGTTCTCCAAACTGTACTACAGTATTCTGTTTATCATGGGGGGTTCGATCATACTTGCTCTTTTCGGCAGGAATACTCTCAGCTGGTTTGTGGATCTGACTTCCTTTGGCGCCATCGTTGGATTCGGTTATACTTCTGCATCTGCGTATAAGCTTGCAAAGATGGAGGGGAAGAGTGCGATAAAGATCACAGGATTTGCTGGAACGATCCTTTCCGTGATATTCATAATTGTGCAGCTGGTTCCGCGCCTCACGCCATGGAATCCATGTGTGCCGAAGCGTTCCTGCTGCTGTCCCTGTGGTGCCTGCTGGGATTCGTTTTCTACTGGCAGACCATTAACAGGGGAGTCCTGACCCAGTACAGCAGCATGTCGGTCTCCGGGGTGGTGCTGTTTACGATGCTGCTCTATTCGGTTCTGATGTGGTTTGCAAAGCTTATGGCGTTGGAAAAGGATGCGGCGTCAATACACAAGGTGCTTATCCGCGGCGGTCTGGTCTCAATGCTTATAATCTTTACGGGGCTTGTGGTCATGCTCTATGTGCAGAATCTGGTGCTCATAAAGCATGAAGCATCCGAACGCGAAAAGATCCGCGCCGTGGAGAGTAATCTCGCAAAGAGCCGTTTTCTTTTCAATATGTCCCATGATATCAGAACTCCGATGAACGCCATTATGGGATATACGGAACTTGCGCTGAAGGAGACGTCGCCGGAAACCGTACATGAGTATCTGACAAAGATCGATGAATCCAATCATCATATGCTGTCACTGATTAATGATATTCTGGAAATGAGCCGTATTGAGAGCGGAACGCTGGAACTGGAGTATACACCGGAGGATCTTAACCGGATCTTCAAAGAAGTCGGGAACATCTTTGAGCAGCAGATGACGGGGAAGCAGATCGATTTTCAGGTACATATTCCGAATGTGCAGGATCCCTATGTCTGGTGTGATGTGAAGAATCTGAAACGGGTTCTCGTGAATCTTATCAGCAATGCATATAAATTTACGGATGAGGGCGGAAAGGTTTCCGTATCCCTGTGGGAAAACGGTTATGCAGAGTATGGATACGCCTCATACGAGATCCGGGTAAAGGATAACGGTATCGGTATATCAAAGGAATTTGTGGAGATAATGTTCCATCCCTTTGAGAGGGAGCGTACGTCTACTGACAGCGGTGTGGAGGGGACAGGACTCGGTCTTTCCATTACGAAGAGCATCGTGGATCTGATGGGCGGCACCATTGATGTGCTCACTTCGTTGGGAAGCGGTACGGAAATGATCATCCGTCTGAAATTAAAGGTCGCCGATCCTTCCGAGCTTCCGGTGAAAGAAACGGATAAACCGGGAGATGCAGCTTCCGAAGCCGACTTTTTGAATAAGAGGATCCTGCTGGTAGAAGATATTGATGTTAATATGGAGATCGCGAAAAAGATCCTGACGCGGTACGGCTTTATGGTTGAGACTGCGGAAAACGGACAGACCGCATATGATATGGTGGCGGCTTCGGAGCCCGGATACTATGACGCGATACTTATGGATATTCAGATGCCGGTAATGGACGGCTATACGGCGACCGGGAAAATAAGAGAGCTTTCCGATCCCGCCCTTGCATCCATACCGATCATAGCAATGACTGCAAATGCCTTTAAGGAAGATGCGGAAAAGGCCATTGAATCGGGAATGCAGGCGCATATAGCAAAGCCCATAGATATTGATCTTCTGATCGGCACCCTGACAGAGATCATGGAGGATAAGGATAAGCCCCCGGGCTGATGGCCGGAACTGAAGAATAACGGATTATAATATCGGAAAATGGATGCCCGGTGCTTGACACCCGGGATAAAAAGAAAGAGAATTAGGGCATGATAATCACAAAGACACCTTTCCGGGTGAGTTTCTGCGGCGGTGGAAGTGATATCCCGGATTTTTACAGGAAACATGGCGGCTGTGTGCTCAGCACATCTGTTAACCGCTATATGTATATCTCAATACATCCGAATTTTGATGAGACAAAAACTCTTTTAAAGTATTCCAGAACAGAGGAGGTTGAGGATCTGAAAAAAATTGATCACTCTATTCTCCGCTGTGTATTAAATGATTTTGGAATAAGCGGCGTGGCAATAACCAGTACAGCCGATGTGCCAAGTGGAACCGGACTCGGTTCGTCCAGCGCGTTTACGGTAGGACTGCTTCATTCCCTGTATTGCTATCAGGGAAAGTATATGTCAAAGGAAAAGATCGCAGCAGAGGCATGCAGGGTAGAGATTGAAAAGCTGGGTAATCCCATCGGCAAACAGGATCAATATGCTGCGGCTTGTGGAGGGTTGAATTTAATTTCATTCCATGAGGATGATACAGTATCTGTGGAGCCTGTGATCATGCGGTCTGAGGCGTTAAAAGAACTGCAGAATAATGTTGTAATGTATTATACCGGAATAACCCATGACGCTAATGTGATCCTGAAGGAACAGAAAAGCAGGATGGGGGAAAGCGACAAGGTTCAAAACCTGAAAAAAATGTGTGAGCTTACACATGAAATGAAGAGGGAGTTGGAGAATGAGAACCTTACTGCATTCGGAGAGATCCTGGATGAAGGATGGCGGAGAAAAAAAGAGCTTTCAAGCGGGATAAGCAGTTCGTTTCTTGATGAAGTCTATGATACTGCAATGAAAAACGGAGCGCTGGGAGGAAAACTCCTCGGTGCAGGAGGAGGCGGATTCTTCCTTTTTTACTGCGAGAAGTTCAAACAGGAAAGACTGGAAAAAGCCCTAAAATTAAGGCGCTTTCCAGTATTTTTTGAGCATGACGGCACCTCTGTCGTCTATATAGGTGATAAATACTGGTGATAGGAGACTTTAATGAATAAAGAAACTGATTACAGCGCTGATATACGGACTTATCTGGAGCAGGAACGGGAAGTTTTGTCGGCTTTGGATGTTGATAAAATAAGTGAAGTAATGAACGTCCTGGAAAGTACAAGACTAAACGGAACCCGTGTTTTTATCTGCGGGAACGGGGGCAGTGCTGCAAATGCATCACATTTTACATGTGATTTTAATAAGGGTATCAGTTATTCCCAGAAGGTAAAATATAACTTTGAGTGTCTGAATGACAATATACCCATTATGATGGCGATAGCTAACGATATAAGCTATGATGATATCTTCCTGGAGCCCCTGAAAAACAAGATGAAGAAGGAAGATGTGCTCTTTGTGATCTCCGGCAGCGGAAATTCAAAAAATATCATCAAGGCCATAGAGTATGCAAAAAGCATAGGGGCTAAGACCATTGGCCTGGCTGGATATGACGGAGGTGCCGTCAAAAAAATGGTGGACTACTGCATCCATGTAAATATTGATAACATGCAGATTACGGAGGATGTACACCAGATAATAAATCATGTGATGATGTTTGTATTATCCGGAATGAAAGGTATATGCGGTAAAGAGAAATGAAGTGTTTTATTACTGGTGGGGCTGGTTTCATAGGATCCAACGTGGCTGACCGGCTCCTTTTTGATGGCCATGAAGTCAGGGTTTATGACAATCTTACAACCGGAAACAGGCGGTTCTTATCCACTGCAGAAAAGAATAAAAACTTTTCCTTTGTGCAGGGGGATCTTCTTGATAAAGATCTGTTGAAAAGCTCAATGGAGGGAATGGATATAGTATTCCATTTTGCAGCAAATGCGGATATCCGGCATGGTCTTGAGCATCCATATAAGGATCTGGAACAGAATACCCTTGCTACTTTTAATGTGCTGGAGGCCATGAGGTCCCTTGAAATCAAAAGAATAGTATTCTCGTCCACCGGTGCGGTGTACGGCGAAGCAGAGGTGATACCGACTCCTGAAAATGCACCCTTTCCTATTCAGACCAGCTTGTACGGGGCGTCAAAAGTGGCCTGCGAAGGGATGATAGCATCGTATGCTGAGGGGTACGGTTTTATGGCACATATTTTCCGGTTTGTATCAATACTGGGAGACAGATATACCCACGGACATGTTTTTGATTTCTGCAAGAAGCTGAGAAAGGATCCTTCAACCCTGCCGGTTCTGGGTGACGGAACCCAGAAGAAATCCTATCTCTGCATAGATGACTGCGTAAACGCCATACTCTGCGCCCTGGATAAGGTAGATGATAAAATCAATATCTTTAATCTCGGAGTGGATAACTATTGTCAGGTAAGTGACTCGGCCAAATGGGTAAGTGATGAGATGGGGCTTGAACCGGAGATCGTCTATTCCGGCGGGCGCCAGGGGTGGGTCGGTGACAATCCCTTTACCTATCTCGCTACGGAAAAGATAAGAAGCCTTGGCTGGAAATCTCAGTATTCCATTGAAGAGAGTGTGAGGAAGACTGTACGCTGGCTGATGGATAATGAGTGGGTATTTGATGTAAGAGAGTAAGAGCAGAGGCGTATTCTTATGAAAACGATAATTATGGCAGGGGGTAAGGGGACCCGTATAGCGTCGGTAGCTTCCGACATTCCCAAACCCATGATCCCCGTATCCGGGAAACCGGTTCTGGAGCACCAGCTTAATGTGCTTAAAGCCCAGGGAATAAAGGAAGTGACACTGATCACCGGCCACCTCGGGAATGTGATAAGAGAGCATTTCCGAGACGGCAGTTCCTTCGGAATTTCCATAGATTATGTGGAGGAAAACGAACCTCTGGGGACCGGAGGAGCCCTTTCATTCTTCAGGGACTGTAAGGAGGATATCCTTTTGGTATTCGGGGATATTCTTTTTGATATTGATATTTCTTCAATGTATGAAGCATATCTTGGCGATAAAGCAGAGGTGCTGCTCTTTACTCATCCCAATTCCCATCCTTATGACAGTGTTCTTATAGAAACCGATGATGAGCACAGAGTCAGGAGACTGATAACAAAGGAAGATGTCAGGAGAGATTATGTAAACCGAGTTAATGCCGGCATACATATCCTTTCGCCATCCCTGCTTCAGACGCTTCCGGAAAAACCGGTGAAGCTGGATTTTGACAGGGATATCATGCGTGCTGCGATAGAGCGCGGGAAGGTATATGCTTATGATTCAACCGAGTATGTACATGATATGGGCACTCCCGACAGGTACGGGCAGGTATGCAGGGATCTTGAAAGCGGTCTCGTGGCCGGCAGAAACAGGAAGAAAAAGCAAAAGGCTGTTTTCCTGGACCGGGATGGCACCATCAACAAGGAAATAGGTTTTTTCAGTGATCCGGATAAGATGGAGCTGGTTCCGGAGGCAGCGGAAGCTATCCGTATGTTTAACAGTTCCGAGTATCTGGTGATAGTTGTCACAAATCAGTCCATTATAGCCCGCGGAGAATGCACCGTGGAGGGGCTGAAGGCTGTTCACAGGAGAATGTACAGGCTTCTGGGTGAAAAGGGAGCATATGTGGACGGCCTGTATTACTGTCCGCACCACCCGGACAGCGGCTTTGAAGGCGAAGTAAAGGAACTGAAAATAGAATGCGAATGCCGGAAACCGAAGCCCGGTATGCTTTTACAGGCTGCCCGTGAGCATAATATTGACTTAAACGCATCCTGGATGATAGGTGACAGCGAAAGGGACATGAAGGCCGGGGAAAACGCCGGCTGCCGCACCATATTCTCTCCCGAAGGCTTAACCAAGGAGATTGCAGAGCAGATACTGAAAAGCTGATGCGTTTATACGCACTTGGAACTACCCCGGCTATGTGATAAAATAGAAGATTATGAAGGACAATAAAAGTTCGGGCTTCAGGGCATGTGACTGGTTTTATCCGGTGGTACTGGCAGCATATGTTCTGGCGCTGTTTTTCCAGGATGTGGTGAGACCCGGCGTGGTTTCTGCGATTATGCTGATGATAGTTGTTTTCCAGCTATTATTGACAAATGGTCTTCCTCTCCTTCGTGGTTTACATAAATCTAGCACCTCCCCCTTGGACGGTTTACATAATTCAAAAAACTCCCCCTTAAATGGTTTACATAATTCAAAATCTTCCTTTCTTACAGAAGATATCATTCTCACTCTCTGGCTGTTTTTTAATCTTCTGTCAGGAATCTGGTGTGTGGGTTTCGGCCTGCCTTTGTCCGTATATCTGGGAGAGGTGTTTACCACGGCGCTTCCAATGTGCTTTTACTATTGCGGAAGGCAGGAGGCTGCAGGACGGCCTTTTTCCTGTAATTACCTTATTTCGGTGGCGGGTATCGGGCTGATCGGAATAGTGCTTTTTATAACAGGCCCCCAAATTTACATCGACTATCTGATGAAGCTGGAGCTGATCTCCAAAGCGGACATTCCTACCATGAGAGTCAGAATGCACTCAGTCATAGGCAGCACCCTTCTTGGCTTTCTCGCGGCTGTCGGAATTCCCGTTTCTGTCAGAATGGTGCTGGAGAGCTCCGGCAGAAAAGGAAAGATCCTGGCTGCAGCGTCCGGTTTGTTTATGCTTCTTTTAGCTTTCCTAAGTAATCAGCGTTCTGCCATGGCGGCGGCGATATTTGTGATCGTATTTTTCAATTTCCTTGTGTTTTTTGAATATAAGCTGTTCCCGAAAAAGTTCTTTGCAGCCGAATGTGCTGCGATAGTTCTTTTTGCAGCGGGACTGTTCCTCGTATTCAGGGGAGCCTTTATGAAGGTGTATTACCGTCTGGTCTCCCTGCCTGGATCCATCGCCCAGAGGTCAGACCAGTGGGTGGGAGCGGCAAATAACATGAAGAGCATATGGCTCGGAAACGGGTTGGGGGCTAACGGCCACAGGGCCATAGGCTTTTCCGACCATGTGATCGCCGACGGCGGAATAGCAAAGCTCTATGTGGAAAGCGGTATCATCGGGACTTCACTCTTTGTATTTCTTATGCTCCTGATACTGAAGAAGGGACTTAAGAATTCGAAATTAACAGCTCCGGAAGTGTGCATCATACTGGTAACGCTCCTTATGTCCATAGGATCAAATATGATGAGCTTCGCCCTTTCTGTTCCCGTATTCTATTATTATGCGGGAAGGTGTGTGAGCCTTTACAATACTGCCGTTTCGCCTGAAAAAGACAGTGTTCCCGCAGAAAGGGCAGAGGAAGAAGGTGGCGGGATATGAAGGTGATAGCTCTTTATCTTCCGCAGTTTCACTGCTTTCCCGAAAATGACGAGTGGTGGGGAAAAGGCTATACTGAATGGACAGCTGTGAGGTCTGCAAAGCCGTTGTTTAAGGGACATTTACAGCCCCGGCATCCCCTTGACGGCTATTATGATCTCGCTAAAGATCAGCCGGAAACATTTTTGCGGCAGGCGGCTCTCGCTAAAGAATACGGAATTTACGGTTTTGCCTTCTATCAGTATTACTTTAGCGGAAAAACTCTTATGGAGAGGCCTCTGAATATACTGCTGGAGCATCCTGAGGTTGACATAAAATTTTGTCTTGCCTGGGCGAATGAGACCTGGACCAGAGCCTGGTACGGCCTGAAAGAAGAGATACTTATGCCTCAGGAGTATGGCGGGGAGAGGGAATGGAGAGAGCATTTTCTCTATGAACTTAAGTATTTTAAGGATGAACGATACATAAAGATAGACAATAAGCCGGTATTTATGATCTACAGGACCTTTGACATAGCCTGTCTTCCGGAGATGAAGGAAAAATGGGAGGACTGGGCCAGGGAAGAGGGCTTTGACGGAATATACTGGATAGGGGGAAAGACTGCCGGTCAGGAAGAAGTAAGACCCGGACTTATGGACGGCTGGTATTATTTCGAACCCGGATATACCCTGAAACATGGCATGTCAAGATTATGTAAACTAAAATATAACACCGGAACCTTGGTGAGAAGCATTAGAAACCGTTTTCCTTGGAATAAGGCCGAAGATAAAAAGGTTCTGGAGCGGCGGATTCCCATTGACTGGATCTATTCGGGGATAACTGCAAGAGAATATGGCGATAATGAGTATCCCGGCATCATAACCGAATGGGATAATACCCCCAGGCGTTCATATAAAGGCCTGGTATATACAGAGGCTTCACCGGAAAAATTCAGAGATATGTTATGTAAACTTAAATCGAAGACGGGCAGAGCTTCATTTGTCTTCCTGAATGCCTGGAATGAGTGGGGAGAGGGTGCAATGATAGAACCCACGGAGGAAAAGGGTTATGCCTATCTGTCGGTATTGCGGGAATTAACTTAAGGAGAACTGAGCTTGGATAAACCGCTTATTTCAGTTATATCGATCATATATAAGGTTGAGCCTTATCTTCGGGAATGCCTGGAGAGCATGAGAGGACTTACATATCCGGAACTGGAATACATACTTGTTGTCGGACTGGATAAGATCACGGGAAAGGACGATGGCTGTCTTCAGATCGCGGAAGAATATGCAGCGCTTGACGGGAGATTTAAGATCATAGCCTGTCCGGCAGCGGGGGTATCGGATGCCAGAAACAGGGGACTTGATGCCGCAAAAGGCGAATATATCGGATTTGTGGACGGAGATGACTATGTGGAGCCCGGAATGTATGACAGGCTCTACGATAATATGATATCCTTTAATGCAGATGTCTCAGTTATCGGGAAATATGATGAATACCCGGATGAAAGCACTGTAGGAACTCCGGGCGTGGGGAAGCCGCCGGAACTGCTGACCTCAAAGGAAGCTGTACAGATGCTGATGAATGGAAGCGGCTTTTTCTTCCATGGCTGGGATAAGCTCTTTAAAGCGGAGTTGTTTGAAGGAATACGTTTTCCGGAAGACAAATATGTGGAAGACAGATATGTCGTTGGAGAGATCATGCTGAAAGCGGAGAGGATCATTTATGACAGGACACCTCTTTACCACTTCAGGGTAAGTTCCGATTCATTCTCCAGACATAAGAAGATAAGCGAGATGAATTCCGAGGCGGATACGGTGTTTGCAGCCAGGGTTCTTACAAAATACCCGGAACTCTGTGACGAAACGGAAAATTATCTTCTGTACGGACATATCACCTGTCTTCAGAATGCCCTGATGTCCGGGGAATTCAACAGGGAAGAAGAGAAGGTGCACTTTGATTACATACGGGAGCATGAGAAAAACGCCGGGAGAAATCCCTTTGTCAGTAAAAACACCAGGATAAAGACATTTTTATCCCTCCGCTGTCTTCCGCTCCTTAAGTTTATCACCCTCAGAGCCAAGAGACGGCAGGACAGTGTTACAAAGTTTACAAAAACATGACCGGCGTATTACAGACAGATATGGGTTTAAGCAGCAGTTTATTTAAGAATAAAAGAATACTATTCATCTGCCGTGAGACTTATGGGAAACCTTTATGGTTTCTTGCACGTGATCTTATGCAGGAGAATGAGGTGGCGGCCTTTTATATAATGTCCACAGAGAGCCGCTTTAATAAATGCTTTTATAATGAGCATACCATCTTCGAGTTTAAGGAGCACCTTCCGGGATGCAGGCTTTATGACGTAAGTGATATCTGCGACGAATTCGTTGAGGGGATGGAAAGATTCCGCAGGGAAGCAGGACTTTCTCCTGATGGATACAGAAAGCATACCCTTTTCGGTAAGGGAAGGGGATTAAAGGACAGACCCAGGGTAAAGGGGGTCAGACCTCCCTATGACCAGGATTTTCTGGATATGATAGACAGGGAGTACAGCCACTTCAAGTCTCCCGGCATGCAGCTGATGAGCTCCCAGGAGAATACCAGGCACTATCACTTCAGGGATTACTGGGGCATCACCAGCGATGAGGAGAATTACTACTGGCTGGAACTCAATTATAAAAAGGTTTTCCGGGTGCTTGATGACTTTAAGCCGGATGTGATCCTGGATATGGACAATGCGGAACTGCAGCGTACCGTGCTCTGTGAAGTGGCCTGGGAGAGAAAGATACCGTATATGACGATAGAATACGGGAAATACGGCTACTGGAAGTATCCTTCTTTTCAGAATGCCTTTGATATAGATCCCTATTTCCGCCGGATTTATGAGGAGAAGCTGCAGCTGTCCGATGATGAAATGGCGGAGTCTGTTGCTTATGTAAAGGATTTCAGGGAAAAGAATGATATCATGAATCCGGAGTTTGCCGGATCGGTCACGGTTCAGTACGAGCGGGACAGCCTTATCTGGATTCTGAGGGTAATGCGCGGAAAGTGGAATTATTTCTATGATCAGGATGTGAGGGCCGGAAATAAGGCCGTGAAAAAGAGAAGCAACATGCTTTACGCCAGAACCTGGCCTTATCTGAAGCACTACTACGATGCGATGATGAGAAAGCGCCGCTTCCTGATACCGAATGATCTCTTTGAGGAACCGGTGGAAGGGGAGACCTATGTATATATGCCCCTGCACCTTATCCCGGAATCTTCGGTATTCGTGAAGGCGTCCTACTATGTGGACGAACTGAACCTTATCGAGCAGGTGAGCAAAGCGCTGCCCCCGGGCTGGAAGCTCTATGTAAAGGAGCATCAGGCAATGCTGGGAGAGCGCGATCCGGAATTCTACAGAAAGGCCGGGGAGATCGCCAATGTAAGGGTTGTACAGGTCAATCATTACAGGGATCCCAAACCATGGATAGTGAAAGCCAGGGGAGTGGTGACCATTACGGGCACCGCAGCGTATGAAGCCGCCCTTCTCGGTAAAAGATCCATAGTGTTCGGAACTACGCCTTACTCAATGATAGAAGGCATCCAGGTGATCCATTCCTTTGAAGAGCTGGAAAGCGCCATAAGGAATCTGGGGCCTGTGGACAGTCTGCATTCGGCGGCTGCGTATCTTGAAGCGGTCAAGGAGGCCGGAACTGAAGTCCGGATCTTTGAGCTTATGGACGGGGCTGAGGAGATATTTGCCGGAAAAGCAAAGGAGACCGAGGAATTTGACGCCATGCTGCTGGAGCTTCTGAAATTCTATGAGAAGGGTTACGCGAGATGGCTTAACGGAGAAGTAAGAAATTAACCGCAAAGGAGATGGACATGGGAATAAGTGTGATCAAAGAAAGACTTGAAAAGGATCAGTTCACTCTGATAGCTGAGATCGGGGTGAATTACTATGATATTGCGGTCAAGATGGGCACTACACCGCTTGAAGCAGCGTGCCTTATGATAGACAAGGCTGCGCAGGCAGGGATACATGCGGTCAAATTCCAGAGCTATAAGGCCGGAACCCTGGCCAGCAAGGACTCTCCCGCATATTGGGACAGGACAGAGGAGCCTACGGGGAGCCAGTACGAGCTCTTTCAGAAATTCGATGCCTTCGGGGCAGAGGAGTACAGAGCCTTATTCGAACACGCGGAAAAGTGCGGAATTGAGTTTCTTTCCACCGCCTTTGATACGGAATCGGCGGATTATCTTAATGATATGATGAATGTCTATAAGATATCTTCCTCCGATCTTTCAAATATTCCCTTTATTGAATATCAGGCTAAAAAGGGTAAGCCCATACTTCTTTCGGTGGGAGCATCCAATGAGGATGAGATCCGCAGGGCTGTCAGTACCATTCAGAAATATAACAGCGAAAAGATAACGCTTCTTCACTGCGTACTGGAGTATCCCACTCCGCTGGATCACGCCAATCTCCTGAAGATAGCGACCCTGAAAGAAAAATTCCCGGAGTGCTATATAGGCTATTCCGATCACACAAAGCCGACCGAAAACTTTGATGTGATAAAGACTGCCTTTAATCTCGGGGCCGTGCTTGTGGAAAAGCATTTTACCCTGGACAAGAAACTAAAGGGGAATGACCACTATCACGCTATGGATCCCTTTGACGCGATGAAGATACTTTCCGGCATAAATGACATTATGAAGATAAGAGGAAAGGGAGAGCTTGTGAGTCTGGAAACCGAAAAAGCGGCAAGACAGAACGCCAGACGCTCCCTGGTGGCGGCAGTTGATATTCAGGAGGGTGAGGTCATCACAGAGGAAATGCTTACCTGGAAGAGGCCCGGGCTCGGTATTTCTCCTTCGGAGATAGATACGGTCATAGGAAAGAAGGCTGCAGCCCAGATCGCTCAGGATACGGTACTTAAGAGGGATATGCTGGCTTAAAAGCCAATGAAATAATGGAAACAAACAAGGCAGATAAAAACAAAACTGGAACAAAGGACGGAGAGATAGCTCTCCGTTCCGGTTTCTGGTATATAATATCAAATGTTCTTATTCGTGCCGTCGGAATAATCACGGCGCCGATCTACACCCGGCTTCTTACCACGGCGGAAACCGGGTATGCCAATAACTTCAATAATTACGTCAGCATTTTTTCCGTGGTCTGCGGTCTCTGCCTGATTTACAGTGTGGGCAGGGCAAAGCTGGATTTCAAGGAGGATTTCGATGGGTACATGTCCTCCATTCAGTGTCTTTCCAGTGGTTTTTCCCTGATAATACTCATATTGGTGATGATATTTTTCCCGGCGGAGGGGCTGCTCTTAAAGTTCCCCCGCATGGTTATCTTTATTCTCTTTGCATATCTGACTCTTTATCCGTCAATAGACTACATGCAGTATAAATACCGCTTTGAGTATAAGTATAAAGAAAATATTGCCATTTCCGTAATGATAACTATTGTTACTGTGCTTATTACTCTGCTGTTTCTGCTATTCCTTCCCGGAGAAAAGGGCTTTTTAAAGATACTCGGAACGGTTATCCCCGGCGGGGTTGTGGCACTTTGGTGTTATGTAAACCTATTCAAAAAGGGAAAGGTACTTTATAACAGAGAATACTGGAGCTACGCCCTGAAGATCGGACTGCCGATGATACCTCACGGACTGGCGCTTATCCTGCTGTCCAGGATCGATGTATCCATGATCTCGAATTACTACGGATTTTCAGAGGTGGGGCTTTATACTTCGGGCTACACGATAGGCACACTGCTGATGTTTGTCACCAATGCGGTGGGACAGGCCTGGCTTCCGTATTTTAATGAACATTTATATGCTTCTGACTTTGACGGTATCAGGAAGACAAACAGGATCCTGATGCTGTATGGCTGTGTTCTTACTCTGCTCTTTATTGCCGCAGCGCCCCTTGCTGTAAAGATCCTGTTTGCCAAAAGCTACTGGGAGAGCATGTGGGTGGTTCCGCCGGTGGCTCTCGGATCGCTGTGTCAGTACTTCTATACCAATTACGTGAATGCGGAGCTCTTTAATAAAAAGTCCTTCCTCGTCGCATTTAATTCCTGTGTCGCAGCAGCGGTTAATATAGGTCTCAATGCCTTCTTTATTCCGAGATACGGATATATTGCGGCTGCCTATACCACCCTCGCCGGATATTTTATTTTGATGATACTGCACTATATTGCGGTGAGGTTCATATTGAAGATGAAGCTGTATCATGATCTTCAATACTTTATTATGCTGATAATTACCTGTGCCTTAGGGATATTAACAGCTTTTCTCTATCCTCACCCGGTTATCAGATATATTCTGATAGCGGTTGTTATGGCAGTTTTGGCAATAGTGAGAAGAAGTGATATAATCATCGTTGTTAATAGGATGAGGAATAAAAGATAAATGAAGATTCTTGTAATAATCCCCGCCAGGGGTGGTTCAAAAAGAATACCGAGAAAGAACGTGCGTCTTATGAACGGACGTCCTCTTATCATGTATTCTGTGGCGAATGCCCTTTCTTTGAAGAAGGACATGGATGTGGATCTGGCAGTTTCCACCGATGATGAGGAACTTTCCGGTATTGCCGCTGATCACGGAGCCGAGATAGTGATGAGGGGGGAAGCCCTTTCAGGGGACAGCGTGACCCTGGATCCGGTGATATATGATGCCCTCGTCAAAATGGAAGAGAGGCATGAAAAGCATTATGACACTGTGATCACGATGCAGGCCACATCACCGACCCTGAGCCGGGAGACCTTAATGAAAGCTATAGAATACTTTGAAGAAGGCGGGTTTGATACAGTTATCAGTGTCGTGAACAGGCCGCATCTCTCCTGGACAAAGAAGGATGGCAGGATAGTGAAGAACTATGAGGAACGCCTTAATTCCCAGTTCCTGCCGCCGAATTACCTTGAAACCGGAGCCTTTCTGATCACAAAAAGGGAGTGCGTGAACGAAAAGGGACGTATAGGTGAGAATGTTTCGGTATTTGAGACCGATCCCGAGGAAGCAGTGGATATAGATACCTATGCGGACTGGATAGAAGCGGAGGCAATACTCAAAAGAAAGCGTGTGTTATTCAGAGCCGTGGGCCAGAGGAAACTCGGAATGGGACATATTTACAGATGTCTTTCCCTGGCATATAAGCTTATAGGCCACGAAGTGCTCTTTGTCACTGATTCGGAAAGTGAAATGGGTATAGAGAAGCTGAAAAGCGCCTTCTTCCCTTATGAGGTAATAAAAGATAACGATAGTTATGAGAAGGTTCTGGAGGAGTGGAAGCCGGATATAGTGGTAAATGACATTCTGGACACGGATGAAGAAACCGTGAGACTGGAACGCCGCTACGCCAAAAGGATAGTTAATTTTGAGGATGTAGGCCCCGGAGCCTATCTTGCCGATGCGGTCATAAATGCCCTATATGAAAACCATCCGGATAAACCCGGAAATGTTTATGAGGGATCGGATTATTTCTTTATCAGGGATGAATTTCTTGAGGAGAATCCGAAGGAGTTTTCCGCGGAATGCAGGAATGTGATGATTATGTTCGGAGGAGCGGATCCTTCGGATCTGACCGGAAGACTCTATAAGATATGCGGAGAGCTTCATGACATAACTCCGGAAACGCAGTTCCACTTTATCACGGGCTTTGCCTATGAGAAAAAGGAGCTGATGAAGGATATTCCGGAAAAGAATATTTTTGTCCATAATGATGTGAAGAGGGTTTCGCTTTATATGAAAAAAGCGGATCTTGCCGTGACAAGCCAGGGGCGGACCATATATGAGCTTGCCAGCATGGGAGTTCCGGCCATCGTATTAGCCCAGAATGAAAGAGAAGCCCAGCATGTGTTCGCGGGGATACAGAACGGCTTTATAAATCTGGGTCTTGGAAGCCGTACCGATGACAAAACGGTTATACAGACCATGCGCTGGCTTATCGAGACTCCCAATGTCAGGAAGGAAATGAGGAATATCGAGCTTACAAATGAATTCCGTATGGGCCAGAAGCGGGTTATCGACATTATTCTGAAGGAACGCGCATGAGTCCCAGGGTGCTCTTTATTAATACGGTTGCGGGAAAAGGAAGCGTGGGCCGTCTGGTGACGGGTCTCTCATCCTGCCTGAAGGAAAGAGGAGCTGAAACCCTCATTGCATACGGGAGATGGGATGCACCGGAAGGTCATGACTCCTATCGTATAGGCAGTGATCTTTCGGTTTATCTTCACGGAGCTTTAAGCCGTATTACCGATCGTCACGGGCTGTATTCTGCGCCTGCCACAAAGGCTCTGATAAGAAAAACAGAAGAATATGACCCGGATATCATACACCTCCATAATGTTCATGGATATTATGTAAACTACGAGATCCTGTTTGATTTTCTGAAAAACAGATACTCGGGAAGAAAGGGACGCAGGATAATCTGGACACTGCATGACTGCTGGAGTTTTACCGGTCATTGTGTACATTTCGAATATGCGGGCTGTGACAGATGGAAGAGTGATTGTCATGACTGTCCCGAAAAAGGCCAGTACCCGAAATCGGTTCTTTTTGATGCTTCGCGGGAAAACTACAGAGATAAGAAAAAGAGCTTTACCGGAGTCAGGGATCTCACTCTGGTCACTCCATCTGAATGGCTGAAGTCAAAGGTCAGGGAATCTTATTTAAAGGAATACCCGGTTAAATGTGTACCTACGGGGATCGATCTTAGCAGATTCAGAAAGCGTCCGTCCTCTATACGGGAAAAGTATGGTGTCGGAGACAGGCCCCTGCTTCTCGGAGTGGCAAATCCCTGGAGAGAGCGAAAGGGCTTTGATGATTTCCTGAAACTCTCAAAGACTGTGGGAAACGAAATGCGGATCGCGATGATCGGGCTTTCGCCGGAACAGGCCAGAACGGCTTCGAGTTATGTAAACATAATTCCGATAATAAAGACTGATTCTATAGAGGAAATGGCGGAATGGTATTCAGAGTCTGATATTTATGTAAACCTAACATATGAGGACACATTTCCTACAACCAATCTTGAGGCTCTGTCCTGCGGTACCCCGGTGATCACTTATAGAGCAGGAGGAAGCCCCGAATCTCTCACTTCATCTACGGGGATCATTAAGGAGATAGGAGATATAACTGGAGTTATGGATTCTGTCAGAAAAATCCTTCAATGGGACAGAAGTGAGACAGAAAAGGCTTGCTTTGATCAGGCTGCAAAGTATGGAGCAGAGCTTAGGTTTAATCAGTATATTAATGACGTGTATCAGATCTGAGGATTTTTAATTTACCGGATATGAAAAGTATTTGCAGGAAATTCAGCAACAGCATAACCTTCTTTATTAAGAGCCTTTTATATCTGGGCTGCTTTTTTATACTGTTTGCCTTAATGGGTATAGAGAATAGACAGGTCAGGGTGCTTTCGAGAACATCCGTTATTATGACTGTGATGTTTTTCATGGCGCTTCTCTTTTTTACCGGTATATACGGAGGACTGGATGCCGGCCGCAGACACAGGAAGCATATCGTTCAGGGAATGGAGCTGTCCCTTCTTTTTTCTTCCATATTTACCTATGCGGTTTTTCTGATTATGAATGTTAACGAGGCAAACGGACTCAGGTTCCGCCTGCAGTCCTTTGGCTTTTTTGTGCTTGCGGTAATTATAAATGCCGTATACGTCTGGTTAATGACGGTGCTGGCATCGGCATTTCATAATTGGGTGGAGCCGCCGGTGAAAGCCCTTGTGGTCACCGGAAGTCCTGCCGGAGGAGAAAGGGTGAAGAGCATGGTCGAGAGTTTCAGACACCGCTTTTCATCTGCTGAAACAGAAAAGTATGACAGCCCGGATGTCCGGGAAAAGATCAGAAACTCAGGCCTGGTGTTTTTTTACGATATCCCCCAGGGAGACAGGGCGGAGCTTGTGAACTACTGCTATAAGCATAATATACCCATGTCCCTTAATCCGGATATCTCCGATATTGTGGAAATGACTGCAGAGGAGAGGATGATGGGCGATATGCCCTTCCTTTTCCACTATGCCGGGAAAATGACCTTTGAACAAAGGGTTATTAAAAGACTTGCGGACATCTGTATTTCTGCACTGCTGCTGCTTCTGACCTCGCCCCTGTTTCTGATAGCGGCGATAATGATAAAGGCAGGAGACGGAGGTTCTGTTTTTTTCAGACAGAAAAGAGCTACGATAAGAGGAAGGGTTTTTGAGATCATAAAGTTCAGGACCATGAAGGAGGATTCCGGAAATGTCTCCGTCAGCAAGGAAGACGACAGGATCACGCCGGTGGGTAAGATCTTAAGGAAATACAGAATAGATGAGCTGCCTCAGCTGATAAACATCATAAAGGGGGAGATGTCCCTTGTGGGACCGAGACCCGAAATGCTTGAAAATGTCAGCGAGTACGAGAGTGAGATGCCGGAATTCAGATACCGTCTAAGGATGAAGGCGGGTCTCACCGGTCTTGCCCAGGTGATGGGGAGATACAATACTTCATCCAGGGACAAGCTGATCCTGGATCTGCTCTATATCGAGAGATTCAGCATTATGCTTGATATCAAGCTGCTATTCCAGACCTTCCTGGTGATCTTTAATGCGGAGGATTCTACTGAGGGGTTCTGAGACTTTAAGTTATGTTAACCACGACTATTATCACCGTATGCTTTAATTCCGAAAAGACCATAGGGAGGACGATGGAATCTGTTTTAGGACAGACACTCATGCCCTCTGAATATATCATTATTGACGGACTGAGCATTGACCGGACTTTGGAGATCGCAGGATCCTATACGGAGAGCTTCCGGAAGAAGGGTACGGAGCTCCGAATTTTTTCCGAAAAGGACAATGGCATTTATGATGCCATGAACAAGGGGATCGATAAGGCCCGGGGAGATATCATAGGTATCATCAACAGCGATGATTATTATGAGCCCGAGGCAGTGGAGGTCATGACGGACACCTTTGAAAAGGAAGGCTGCGATCTGGCCTTTGCGGACATCCGGATGCATATGACAAACGGAACCTCCTTTGTAAAGAAAGCCCGGGTCAGAAATTATACCACCAGCCGTGACTGGAACCATCCGACCCAGTTTGTTGCATCGTACGTTTATGAAAAGTTCCGCTTCAGATGCAGGGATATAAGCGATGATATGGATCTCTATTTCAGGATAAAGAAGGCCGGGATGAAGATCGTCGCGGTGAACAGGGTACTTGCGGATTTCACGATGGGGGGAGTAAGCAACCGTATCCCTGCCCGGGAGATAATACCCAGAATAAAGAGACGCTACAGGATCTACCGGGAAAACGGCTACAGCCGGCTTTATATCTTGGAATGCGTGGGCTTTGAGCTGATAAAATTTCTTTTGGCATAGGCAGTATGAAGATCACTTTTTTTTCAAATTATTTCAATCATCATCAGGAGGCGCTCTGCAACGCCTTTTTTGACAGGCTGGGGGATGATTTTACTTTTATTGAAACCGAGCCTATGGAAGAATTCCGCTCGAAAATGGGATGGGGACGTCCTGCCCCGGACTATGTCCTCCGCTCATATGAGTCTGACGAAGCAGAGAAGAAAACGATTTCTCTTGCCGAGACAAGTGACCTGGTTATCTTTGGCACCGCACCGGAAAGATATATTGAGAAAAGGCTGGACGAGAATAAGCTTATCTTCAGATATTCCGAGAGGCCGCTTAAGGAGGGCAGGATAAAGGTTCTGATCCCGCGGCTTGCGAAGAAGTTCTATCATAATCACTTCAGGAACAGGAATAAAAATATCCATATCCTGGCGGCCAGCGCTTACTGTGCTTCGGATTACAGATTTCTGCATTCATACATAGATAAATGCTATAAATTCGGGTATTTTCCGGAGAGGGAAAGAAAGAGTTGGAGAGAGTTATGTAAACTAAAAAACCAAAACTCTCCTGTCAGGATCCTGTGGGCAGGACGTTTCCTGAAGTTAAAGAGGGCTGATCTTTTCCTGAAGGCCGCTGCAAGATGCAGAAGGGAAGGTTTCAATTTCTCTGTCGTAATGGTGGGAGCAGGAGAAGAGGAAAGTCATCTTAAGTCCCTGAGCAGTTCCCTGGGACTTGATGATATTACGGAATATAAGGGTTTTCTTTCTCCCGAGGAGACCAGAGAGGAAATGGAGAAAGCCGACATTTTTGTGATGACCAGCAATTTCCTGGAGGGCTGGGGTTCGGTCATATATGAAGCACTTTCTGCGGGCTGTGCGGTTATAGCGAGCCATGCTGCGGGAGCCACCCCCTTCCTTGTGGAGGACGGAGTTACGGGATTTGTGTTTAAGAGCGGGAGCCTGCCGAGTCTGGAGCGGAAGCTGAAAAAACTGCTGTCGGATAAGGAGACGATCCGGAACCTTGGTACAGCTGCCTTTGAAAACATGCAGGAATACTGGAATCCTGAAACCGCAGCAGAACGGGTCATAGAGCTTTCAGAAAACATGCTTAACGGCGGTATGAAGGAGTATAAGGAGGGTCCGCTGTCCAGATGCGAGTACCTTTACGGGAACTGGTTTACAGATTAAAATCATTATATTAATTATACAGAGACATAGTTTAGAGGAATTAACATGAAAGATTTGAACGATCTGACTTTATCGGTGGTGATCACCTGCTATAACGAAATAGATAATATCGAAGCCATTGTTGATAAGGTACTGGCTGCTCCGGTAAAGAATAAGGAAATAATCATAGTCGATGACAAAAGCACAGACGGGTCTTCGGAAATACTTGATACGGTAATAGCGCCTAAAGTGTCTAAGATAATACATCATGATGTAAATCAGGGAAAAGGAGCTGCGCTCAGAACCGGATTCAAAGCTGTGACCGGAGACATAGTAATAGTGCAGGATGCGGATCTGGAATATGATCCGATGGACTACCCTAAGGTTATAGCGCCTATTGCCGAAGGAAGAGCGAAGGTGTGCTATGGTTCCCGTTTTCTGGGACAGAAAATGAAGGGGTATTTTTCAAACAGAGCCGCTAACTGGGCGCTGACAAAGCTTTCAAATTTCTTTACCCATCAGAAACTCACTGATATGGAGACCTGTTATAAGGCTTTCAGGAGAGATGTTATACAGTCCATTGAACTTGAAGAGAACAGATTCGGGTTTGAACCTGAGGTTACTGCGAAGATAACAAAGAAAAGGATAAGGATACATGAAGTACCGGTGTCCTATTACCCCAGAACAAATGCGGAAGGAAAAAAGATCGGGTTTAAGGATGGGGTAAGGGCCATCCTCGTGATCCTGAAATACAGGTGATAAAGATGCCGGCTGGTGTAAAACGTTTTCTTGATAAAGCGGAGACTTATGCTGTTCCTGTAATAAATGCGGTTCTGCTTATTTTTGCATGTGTCGGTGTGTACACAAGCTATTTTATGAATACGGCGGGGCGGTCATTCTGGCTTGATGAAGCCTCTCTTTCTATTTCCTTCAGCAAACGTACGCTGGCGGGGCTGTTTACGGAAGGCGGGCTGGAGCACAATCAGTCAGCGCCTCTCGGCTGGCTATACATAGAAAAGATTCTGTCCTTATTATTTGGGAATAATGAAGCAGTTCTGCGGACAGGCTCCTTTGCGGCTTTTATACTGGTTCTTGTTTCGTTAGTCTTTATTCAGTTCTTTTATTTCAGATCACGTTTTCCTTTTGCTGCTGCGGCAATAGTATCGAATATAGAGTTTGTGCTTAAATATTCCAATATGTTTAAGCAGTATATGTTTGAGTCATTCATTGCGCTTTTTATCTGTATTCTGTTTATTCTGTTAATAAAAAAGAAAATTCCGTATCCGCTTTTTATACTGCTATGGATGCTCTCCATCTGGTTCGCGCAGATAGCAGCCTTTGTTGAAGGAGGACTGATATTATCTGTCCTTATTTATTCATTTATAAATAAAGACAGGGAACGGATAAAGCAGACGGTCTTAAGCGGTGTTATGATCACCCTTAGCTTCATTGCCTATTATTTTGCATGGATACACAGAATGGGCTCTGTTGGGGCGCTGCAGGACTATTGGGATGACAAGTTCTTCCCGCTTATACCCGGATCCCTTTCCGATATCCGTCTTATGCTGACATTAATACAGGATATATTTAAGATATTCCCTGACGGCAGTACGGTCTTTATCGGTATAATGTGTGTCCTTGGAATAGTGTATGCGGTTATAAAAAAGGATGAACTCATTTCCGGTATCTTTCTTGGATTTTTTGTTGCACTGTCCGCATCGTTTATCCATATGTTCCCCATATCGCCAAGACTCTGCTGTTATATGTATCCCCTGCTGGTTTTAATTTCGGTTGTGGCGTTTGAATGGCTTTTCCCGGAGGGATCGCCCAAGCTTATTCTGTGTGGAGTTATTATTATAGCAGTAACGGCGGCGGGAACAGGAATAAAATACTATCTTAATCCGCTGCACGGTTATATCGGCGGAGAAGAACTGAATACGGAGCTCGACTACCTGAAATCCCATATCGGAGCCGATGACAAAATATATGTTTATTACGGTACAAAGGGTGCTTTCGAATATAAAAACGGATACGATAATCCTTCTTTCGGAGATTATGAAAATAACGTGGTAATGGGCAGCACGTATTTTGACGAGGATGATGAACGGCCTGAGGAAGAAATGAAAAAGGTGCTGTCATTCGATAAGTGTTATATTGTTTCATCCCATCTGTCCGACGGAATATATCCGCTGTTTGACTATCTTCAGGATAAGGGAAGTCTGGAACTTATTTCGTATGAGCACCAGACACCACTGATGTACTTCTGCCGGGACAATTCCGACAGCAAGATAGATTTTACAATGAATGAAGAAAATACAGAAAACCGGAATGACATGGTTCATTCGGTTATACACATAGAAAATACGGGTGAAGCATATCTTAATTCTCCATATAACGATATATTCCTTGAAGATACTGATAACGGAAAGGTGTACGCCATAGAAGATCTGATAGCGCCGGGGGAGTCTGTTGACATATCCGTTTCATATCCTTCCGATAAAGCGGCGCATTTCGTACTGTTAAGCAATCACGGGAGAATTTCCGGCTCATAATGTTTTAAATTCTTCATGTATAGGATATAATAAGTACAATATCGTGGCGGGAACTGTTTTTTTGCAGATCCTTTGTTTTCTCAAAATGGGTACGGCTTATGAAAGGAAAAAAGGGTATGGTTTAAGATCTGTAGGCGCAAGGCTCCTGATGGTGCTTGTTCCGGTTGTTGCCGTTTTCATTGTTGCCGTGACGCTTTTTGTTGCTTTCCAGGCAAGGAAGGTCATCATTGAGCGCACAGAGAGTGAGCTGCACCAGGAATCCAAGGCTAATGCGGAAGAGATTGGAGGCACTATAAAGGGCTTCAAAGAGTATTTCAATGCTCTCGCCAACACGATGGAAAATACGCCTTATGAAAGTGATGAGGATCTGATAGCAAAGAACCAGTTTTCACTTACCAAATTTGAGGAAATATCGAACGGTTTTTACATCGGACTGGATGATAAGGGCTACATTGATGTGTCCGGATGGGTGCCAGATGCGGATTCCGGAACTCCCTGTGTTTCCATGTCAAGGGGCCGGAAGAGGCTTTGCGGTCGTGGCGGAAGAGATAGGAAAGCTGGCAACGGAATCTGCCCAGACGGCAGAGGAGATCCGTTCCGAGATGGAAAACCTCTTAAGAGAGTCCAGAGCTGCTATTGAGAAGACCGAGGAAGTAAGCGCGATAGGAAATAACGTAAATAACGTACTGCAGAATACGGTTGACAGGATAAATGATCTTATAGGCGGAGTAAACACGACGGTTGACGGTGTTACCACCATTTCCGGTCTTTCACAGGAGAGCGCTGCCAGCAAGACCATTATCGTCGATGCCATGGACAGCCTGTCGGCCATTTCCGAAGAAAACGCAGCATCTACGGAAGAAACCAGTGCTTCCATGCAGGAGCTGAATGCTACGGTTAATGTACTTGCAGGTTCGGCAGACAGCCTGAATGAGATAGCAAAGCGGCTGGATGAAGACCTGAAATTCTTTAAGATCTGAGAAATCTTGTGAAAAAGATAGTTTATCTGATGGAATATCCCATAGACCTTCCGGGAGGAGCCCAGCTGTCAACGGAGATGATAGCCGCGGCTCTTTCCGCCTGTCCGGGGTACGGATATGAGCCTGTTGTGATATGCCCTGAGCTGCTGAACAGGAGTGCTTCGGATTATCCTTTCCGGATTCTTACCTACTCCATGGGAGAAAAACGTTTTCCAAATCTCCTTAAGAGAATAAAGGCCTTTAAGAATTATATCGCGGCTGAGAAACCGGATCTCATACATATTGAGATGTCGGAGTCTCTTATAACATACGGATTCATACAGGGGGCTTTTAAAGGAATCAGGCATATTTATACCGACAGGGGGATGCTCTTCGGGTACAGAAAGAGATCCCGCTTTTTTATGAACCCGGTGTTGAAGAAAGCATCCTGTATAATAACCACCACAGATAAGAACAGGGAGTTATGGAGCAACAATACATCTTTCGGACCTGTGTATACCATCCCGAATACAATAAGCCTTTTATTTGAGGACTATGATGAGGGAAAAAAGAAGCAGGGCGGAAGGCTTTCCGTAGGTTTTGCAGGCAGGATCTGTGTGGAAAAGGACTGGGGCAAGGTTCCGCTCATTGTAAGGGAGCTGGAAGCAAACGGACCGGATTTTGAAATCCGGCTGGTACTTTCCCTGTATGAAAAGGGAGACCGTGCATTTGCCGACGGATTAAGGAAAGAAATAGAAGATATCATAGGAGCCGACAGGCTTTATTACAGGGAAGATCTGACCCAGGAGGAAATGAGTGATTTTTACTACGGCACGGATCTTTTTATCATGACCAGTGTTTTCGAGTCCTTTGGAAAGGCAGCTGTGGAAGCCATGTCCAGAAGGTGCTGTGTTATGTCAACCGATGTCGGCGGACTCCCGGAAGTAATAGGCAGAAAAGAAAACCTGTACTCCATGGAGGATCTTTCGAAGCTCACGGACTACGCCCGAAAGCTTACTAAAGATGCGGAGTTCCTTAAAATGGAGCAGGAGTATTTTTATAACAGATATCATGAGAGATATACATCGGATTCCTATGTAAAAAGGCATCTGGAAGTATATGACAGGTTTACATAATATAGAAGAACATGGCGGTTTATATAAAACTACAACTGCTCAAAGTTTACATAAATCGAAATAGTTAACATAACATATGGACAAACAGAAAAGCAGCTTAGGCGGATTCTTAAGCTACTTCTACGGAAATTTCATAGTTCTGCTGTTGGGCTTTATCCAGACTCCCCTTGTTACTAGAATTATGTCAACCGAGGAATACGGCAGGACCGGAATGTTTGAGGCGGCGGTTTCCTGCATATATATCTTTGCGGTACTCGGTCTGGATCAGTCCTATATCCGCTATTATTACAGGACGGGAATAGACAGAAGACGTCTGATGAGGCAGTGCCTCCTTCCTCCCCTGATACTGGTGGCGGCCTTGATACCGGTTTATTACTTTATGTCAACCAAGGTCAATCTCTGGCTCTTTGAAAGGACGTCGGTTGACATAACAGTAATTGTTATTCTTTATACCCTTGTCTCCGTTTTTGAACGCTTCCTTTTCCTGAATGTCAGGATGGAGCAGAATGGCAGACTGTACAGCAATATTAATATCGCGCAGAAGCTTATAAATATACTGCTCATATTCCTTTTCTTTATGCTTTTCGGCAATGATTTCCGGGTGGTTCTTTACGCCATGACCCTGTCCTGGTCTGTGACCACTCTGTTTCTGGCAGTCAGATACCTTTTCTTCGTCAAAGAGGAAGCTCCCGCAGAGGAGATCAGCATAATAAAGGAAAAGAATATCCCGGAAAAGGAGCTCATTGCTTACGGACTGCCCTTTATTCTGATACTGGTGATGGAGTGGATCCTGTCCTCATGTGACAGGATAGCCTTAAAGACTCTGGCAGATTACCATGAACTGGGGGTATACAGCGCGGCCATGAAGATCATCGTGCTGCTCCTCACCTTTAAGAATACCTTCCTCGCATACTGGTCTCCGGTTGCCATGGAAAAGTATGAGAGCGGAGATGAGGATGCGGCGGCATTTTTCAGGAAGGCTTTCGACATGGTGCGTTTCCTGAGCATGATGGCTGCTGCGGGAATGATCCTGTTCAGAAACGTGATAGTACTTCTTCTCGGGAAGAACTACAGGGGTGCGGACAGGATAATCCCCTTCCTTACCCTGATGCCCATATTTGCCATAATGTTTGAGATAACGGTACAGGGGATCAGATTCAAGAAGAAAAATATATACCTGAATATAGCAAGCCTGGCGGCTATAATAGTAAATATCTTAGGTAATTTCTGCCTTGTTCCGATTCTCGGCGGAACAGGAGCTGCCATGACCACCGGATTATCCTATATAATGTATTTTATTGTGGGAAGTGTTTTTTCAGAGAGATTTTATCCTGTGGGTTATGACAGGGTACGTACTTTTATTGATGCACTGTTATTGATATCATATGCGGCATTTGCCTCTTTTTCGGGAATGAATGTAATGAGCTCTGTATACGGAGCGGTACTGCTCATCGTAATTATGCTAATAGAGAAGGACAGCGTGAAAAAGGCCTTTGAAACGGTTCGGAAACTGGATCTGAAAAAGTATTTGGGAAATAAAAATGGATAAGCCCGAAGGGAAAAAACATTATTTATATCTTATGTTATTTATCACCGCGGTCCTGACAGTGGCTAATTTCGTTATGCTTAAAAAAGGTCTCGAACGGGATGCTGATCTTACGAAAAGCTCCACCCAGACCATGTATGCGGACAAATATCCCGAGACAGGGGAATTTCCCGATCTGTTCCTGAGAAACATTGTGAAAGGGAAAACGGTTAAGGTCGCAAGAAAGATCAAAACCTATAATGAATACGGAACCTACGGGAGAGATGAGGAGGAAGGCAATCCCTTTGACAGGCACTACCTCACTGATAATGATTATACCCGCTGGTTCGAGCTTTATGCAGGGGAAGTAGTTGTGGACGAGAGCCTGCCGGCAGGAGATGAGACCGGGGAAATGATGGCGGCAGTCAAAGAAGACTTCCGGAATATCGGTGCAGCAAATGATATGCTGAGATACTCCTTCCCCCTTAACACGGAGAAGGTTCAGCAGGCGTCTGCGTTCTGGTACTCATGGTATTACAATGCCTATGCGGAGAAGCTGAAGAAAGAAAAGGGTAAGGATACGCTTTTGAATATTTATGTAAACCTGGATGATGCCTCTTCGTCCGATACATTTGTTGCAGTATGGGACAATAAGGGCGATCTTTATTTTATGTCCGAGGATACATACAGGGCGCTGCATTAATGTAAGGCGGTTATAGTAAATGGATTTTGTTACTTACAGCAATTACATAGGAAACAGGGAGTATTTGTACTTTCTGTGTCAGTTTCTTGCTATCCTGGGGCTGTTTGCCGCAGGAATAATACCGATAGTTATTATAAGAAAAAGGCTGCCTGTTTTCAGGGAGATCCTCTTCGCATATCCTTTGGGAATATCAATCTACGGGGTCCTGGGCTTTTTACTGCTGATAACGGGTGTTAGATTTTCTGTTCAGAATATTATCATGTCCTTCATAGTCCTGACAGCGGGACTTACATTTTACGGACATATCAAGCCTGCTGTTTCTGTCTCTTCTGATCCGGATCCGGAATCGGATGAGGCCGAAGGGAAAACCGGCGGGAAGGAAATCCTTTTGTTTTTTGCAGCCCTGGCAGGGGTTGCGGCTGTGGCCCTGCTGTCCTGTTCAGGTATTCTTTCACAGTATGTGACAAACGACTCCGTTTACTACTATTCGATGTATCCTTCCATTCTGGTTAAAAATGGTTTTATCACTGCCAGTCTTGATAAATACCTTACGGATGTGGGACAAACAACGGCCGTTATACAATGTCTTCCCTTCCTGTTAGGTTTTGATCAGAGCTTTGGGATACAGCATTTCCTGAATATCAATTTTCTTCTTATTTTCTTTACTGCGCTGCATGATACATTATGTAAACCTATAGAGCCGGAACGCCTTCGTCTGCTGGCAGCTGCGCTGGGAACCTTCCTTCTGGCAGTAAGCGAGCCCTTTATCGTTCTTTCAAAGTGGGTACTCTCCAACGTATATTTTATGGATTTCCTTTTCATTGTATTTTATCTGGAATACAGGGCGGTCATGTCCGATGAGGAGGACCGGCTTTCCGATATTATGCTGTTTTTCATGACATCTTTTCTGATAATGAGCAGAATGGAGGGAGGAGTGCTGGTATTTGTAATGGCGGCGGCTTTTTCCGCCCTCCCCATGAAAAAAGAGAAGCTGATACTGCATTTCGCTCTGCCCCTTATCATCATGGAGCTTGGCTATTACGGAATGGTATTTATGAAGATAGGCGTGGATCCTCTGTACAGTTTTCTGGATATGAAAGCGGCTCTTCTGATGGCCGGAATGATCGCAATCCTTTTGGTTTACATAATTCTCATCAGAGACCGTATCAACATCTCTTTTGTACCTGTGCTGCTGTTGGCGGCGCTTCTTGCAGGCAATGCAGGACTCCTCCTGATAAATCACGAGCGTTATCTGACAAATATAAAAGCTTTTATATTAAATATAAGGCAGGGCAACGGATGGGGACTGTTTCCCGCAGTTATCCTTATCTATGCCGTTATATTTATCATTGAACTGGTAAAATGCCGCTTGAGGGATATTCCTGTTCCGGTGTTCCTACCGGCGGTGCTGGTACTTGCCATTATTGCGGTATGCTTTGCCCGAGGCGGAGTACTGGCGGTGAGAACCAGTGATTCCGGTAACAGAGTGCTGATGGAGATGGTACCCTGTGTCCTTTTCTCTGTATATGTATGGGGGATATCTGCCGTATGAAAAGCGTTTTAATAACAGGTGCATCACGTGGAATAGGCTGGGCGGCCGCAGAAAGATTTCAAAGAGCCGGATATGAGCTTTATCTTGTCTGTCACAGGGATATTAATGATCTTGCGTGTTTTCCCGGGCATCATTATGCAGGTGATGCCGGTGATTTTTCCTTTGTTGAAAGCGTATTTCAGGATATAGACAGATTGGAGGTACTGGTAAATAATGCCGGTATGGCTTACTACGGGCTTTTGCAGGATATGGAAGCCTCAGACTGGGACGAAGTCATAAGGACAAACCTTACCTCAATGTTCAATACCTGTAAGCTGGCCATTCCGAAGATGCTGGAAAGAAAGGCGGGGAAGATAATAAATATCTCGTCGGTCTGGGGTGCAAAGGGTGCAGCCTTTGAAGCCGCATATTCCGCATCAAAGGGCGGAGTGGACGCATTCACAAGAGCTCTGGCCCGTGAGCTGGCACCCAGTAATATACAGGTCAATGCGGTAGCTCCGGGTGTGATCGATACTTCTATGAATAATCATCTGAGTCCGGAGGAGAGAAGGGATCTTATCCGGGAAATCCCCGCAGACAGGATGGGAACTCCTGAGGAAGCAGCGGAGCTTATATTTCTACTGGCAGAGGGCAATGAATATCTCACGGGACAGATAATAGGGCTGGATGGCGGATGGAACTGACTACAAGATTATGTAAACTAAGAAAAAATGCAGCATCATCTCTCCTGCCGGCGTTTTTCGTGCTCCTTGTCTTTCTGGGGGTGCTTTTTATAAAGGGTATTTTTCCCTTTGGAAACAACCTGATCGATTATTACGATATGGGGCAGACAAATGCGCCCCTCTATTATCATATCTGGGATTTCCTTCACGGCAGATCAGCCCTGTTTTTTGACTGGTATATAAACGGGGGGCAGAACCTGTCCATGGGCAGCGCCATTCAATGGAATATTTCGCCCTTCAATCTGTTCTTTCTGCTGATACCGAGATATGTGGTGTATCCGTCCCTTTCGATCTTCATGGGACTGCACCTTATTTTTATGGCCTTTAATATGGGTCTCTTTCTTAAATATATATTTCCGAGGCTGCCCGGCAGTCTTTTCTTTATATCCGCAGCAGCCTACGGTCTTTGCGGTTATACGCTGACTCACTATACGATTCCCACCTATCTGGATACGGCGGTATTTCTTCCTCTTTTTGCGTTCTCACTGATAAAGCTGCTGAGGGGAGAGGGAAAGACAGCATATACTTTTATGCTGGCCTTTATGACAGCTCTAAGCTATTATCTTGGTTTCATGCATCTTATTTATGTCCTGCTGTTTTCCGGGGTTTACGTAATAATATTATGTAAAGAAAAAAGCAGACGGCGGATCGTGATAACGGATCTTGCTTTCGGAACCCTGGGGGGACTCCTGATGTCGGCATTTATGCTTCTGCCCTCCGTAATGCAGATGACGCTGTCTTCAAGGTTTAACTCCAATCTGTCCGGCGGACCGTCGGAAACGCTGATATCCATACTGAATTCCATAGGTGCTGATGAATACTATGTGAAATACCTGCAGTTATACGCCCTTGAATTCTTTGTAATACTGATCATTATAGGAATTATCCGTTTCAGGAAAGAAAGGGGATATGTCCTGACGGTGTTCGCAGCGGTATTCATACCTTGTACTCTTATAGTATTTGAATCAATAAATATTCTCTGGCATTTCGGTACCTATTATCACTATCCCGTGAGATGCGGTTATCTGATCCCCTTTTCGCTGATAGCTGCGGCCGCTTCCGTTGCGGAGAAGACAGTGATAGGCGAAGAGAAAGAGGTGGTCAACGATACGGAAAATGCAGAAAAAGAAGAAAAGACTTCAACAAATAAGGTTTACATAATACAGATATTAACATCAGCAATTATTTCGGCAGCAGGCCTGTTTTTGCTGGTAAAAATATATAAAAGCCTTATCCCCATTGACATCAGAGATTTATTAAAGTATGTGCTGGTGATGTGGGCAGTTGTGTATATTATGTTAACCATAACGCTGCTATACCTCTTTTTTGTGAGAAAGATCCGGGGCAGCGGGCTGGTAAGCAGTTTAACACGGCTTTTCCTGCCTGTAATAGCTGCGGAGCTGATACTTGGCGCCTATGTGGGCTACGGCCTTCCCGGATTCACGGACAGCTTCTTTTCGGATCCGGAGCAGAGCGGGGAGTATATTCCGAAGGCGGAAGCATTTGCATCAGCGGCCTATGAAACAAAGGATGCTCCGGACGACGCATACAGGATAGAACGCTTAAAGAATCCGGATACGGATCTGAATGCGAATTACGGGATGGTCATAAGGCATGCCACTGTCGGCGGATGGGCAAATACCGCCACACGGGAGCAGATAGAATGTGCGGAAAAGCTGGGATACAGTACCCATTTTATGCGTATCCTGGATTCCGGTGGCACCCTCCTTACAGACAGCATTCTTCAGGTAAAGGATATATTGACGGCTACAGCTTACAGTGATGATATTTCCGCCGTATATGAAGAGAAAGGCAGATATTCCACGGAATACGGGGATTATCATCTGTATGGAAATAAGTTGTCCCTTCCCTTTGCTATGGCAGTTCCCGGGGAAACAGAAGAGGAAAAGCTCACAGAAAACAGCATAGCTGAGAATAATAATCTGCTGTACCGGGCTTTATCCGGGGATGATGATCCAATAGCGGGTGTTATTAGAATATCTGATCTCGAAAACGATGAGGAAAAGGAAGAGAGAAAGGCCGTGAATCTCGATGTTTCCGGCTGTAAAGCGCTGTATATGAGCAGAGGCAGTGCGGAAGTAATAAGGATTAACGGAAAAACGGTTCCTGTTCCTACCATCGGAGATCAGGACAATACAGCCTATCCCGCATGGTTTAATTCCAATCTGCTGTATCTCGGAATATTTGAAGATGAGACTGTTGAACTAAAATGTCCGGAGAAGTCCAGAATAATAACGATAGATATCAATAAACTAACTGCCCTCCAAGACAGGTTAAACAGCTCTGAAAATGGCAGCGATAGCAGTAATCCGGCTGTTGATAAAGCAGGTCTCACTTTTAATATCAGCGGCGGAAAGGGCAGGGATATGGCTCTTATACCTCTGTCATACAGCCCCGGATGGAGCGCTGTAGTCAATGGCAAAACGGAGAAGATCAGGGATTTCGGGGGAATGTTCATGCTGATCCCCATTGCTGAAGGTGACAATACTGTGCAGATGAAATTCACGCCTCCGGGTCTGATTCCCGGGATAATCATCAGCATGCTTATCTTTATCATTATTCTAAGTGTGGTTTACATAAAACAAATTAAAGCGGCGGCTGCACATATTTCGGAGCTTCTGTCCCCCGCGATCTGTTATCTGTATTATTTTATCTTTGCCCTGGCTGCGGTTATTCTGTATGTAATACCCATAGGCTGGACAGTGGTGCATGTATTTATCAACCGCTTAAGGGGCTGAAGACAGTGCAACGGAAATGTTCCGTATTTTTTGACCGCATCGTGTATATTTACTATAATAGGAATGTTAAGTATTAAGAAGGAAAACAAAGGATAAATATGAAAGTAGTTATCTTGGCAGGCGGACTCGGCACCAGGATCTCGGAAGAGAGCCATTTAAAGCCGAAGCCCATGATAGAAATTGGAGATAAGCCCATATTATGGCACATAATGAAGGAGTATTCCCACTTCGGCTTTGACGAATTCATTATCTGCCTTGGTTACAAGCAGCATATAGTAAAGGAATTCTTTGCGGATTATTACCTTTATTCATCTGATGTGACCTTTGATCTCTCAAAGAACACGATGGAGGTTCATAATCACTATGCTGAGCCCTGGAAGGTAACGCTGGTGGATACGGGACTCCGGACCATGACCGGCGGCAGGATAAAGAGGGTTAAGGAATATGTGGGAGATGAGACCTTTATGCTGACATACGGCGACGGGGTTTCTGACGTGAATATTGCGGAGCTGCTGAAATTCCACAAGTCCCATGGCAAGATAGGAACCCTTACTGCGATCGCTGTGGACCAGCGCTTTGGCGTGCTGGATATAGGCAGAGGAGGAGAGATCCGGGAATTTGCCGAGAAGGAAGAGAAGGACGAGAGCGTAGTAAACGGCGGTTACATGGTATTTGAACCCGCCATATTTGACTATATTGAGGGAGATGAAACTGTATTTGAAAAGGGACCCCTGAAGCAGCTGGCTCATGAAGATGAGCTGCGGGCCTACCTTCACAAAGGTTTCTGGAAATGCATGGATACGCAGAGGGAGAAGGAGCAGCTGGAGAAGCTGTGGGCATCAGGGGATGCGCCATGGCAGGTGTGGAAATGACGGATCTTACATTTTACAAAGGAAAAAAAGTACTGATCACCGGGCATACCGGATTTAAGGGAGGATATTTAAGCGCCCTTCTCAGCAGGGCAGGGGCTGAGGTTACAGGATATTCCCTGGAGCCTCCTACGAACCCCTCCCTTTTTGAGTTATGTAAACTTAAAAACGATCTGGACAGTATTACGGGAGATGTCAGGGACTTTGACCATTTATTGAAGGTATTTAAGGAGAAGAGGCCGGAGATAGTTTTTCATCTGGCAGCCCAGCCCATAGTCAGGACTTCATACAGGGAGCCGAGGCTCACATATGAAACAAATGTGATGGGCACCGTGAATCTCCTGGAGTGCGTGAGAGAGACAGACTGTGTGCATAGCGTGCTGAACATAACGACGGACAAGGTATACCTTAATACTGACGAAGATAAGGCGTTTACAGAGGATATGCCCCTTGACGGATATGATCCCTATTCCAACAGCAAGTCCTGTTCGGAGCTCGTTACCCACAGCTATATAAAGTCATTTTTTTACGAAAAGGATGCTCCCCGGATATCGACGGCCAGGGCCGGAAACGTTATTGGCGGCGGAGATTTCGCACCGGACCGTCTGATCCCCGACTGCGTAAGGGCAGCTGAGAAGCATGAGAAAGTGATCATCAGAAATCCGGCTTCCACCCGTCCTTTCCAGCATGTTCTGGAGCCGGTCACCGTCTATGCGGATATCGCGGCCGCGCAATATGATGATCCGGAAAAAGCAGACTTCTATAATGTAGGGCCGGATTTCAGCGATATCAGGAGTGCCGGAGAGCTGGCACAGATCTTCTGCCGGGAGTGGGGAGAAGGCCTGGAATGCGAAGTAAAAGGAGACGGAGGTCCGCATGAAGCATCCTTCTTAAGGCTTGACTGCACGAAGCTTAAGAAAAAGCTTGACTGGAAAAGTGTCTGGAACGTGGAGGACGCAGTGAGATATACCGTGCGCTGGAGCAGGGTATACGTGGACAGGGGAGACGTGAGAAAGGAACTGTTCGACGAGATTGATACATATCTTGGAGACATGAAAAAATAAAGCTATAGAAGAGCAGGTTTACATAAAATGGATTTTAATAATTTAAGTGAAAAAGAAGCCAGAGAGCAGATACTGAAAGCTGTCCGGGATTATGCGGAAATATATCATGTTAAAAAAGAGCCTTACCGGGAGGGTGACAGGATACCCTATGCAGGCCGTGTCTATGATACGGAGGAAATGGTGAATCTGGTGGATTCATCCCTGGAGTTCTGGCTTACGTCGGGGCGCTACACTGCGGAATTCGAGAAAAGCTTTGCGGAATATCTGGGCCTGAAATACGTGTCCGTTGTGAATTCCGGTTCGAGTGCGAATCTTACGGCCTTTATGGCCCTTACCAGTCCCCTCTTAAAGGACAGAAGAGTAAAGAGGGGTGATGAGGTCATCACCGTGGCAGCGGGATTCCCCACCACGATCGCACCGGTAATACAGTACGGGGCTGTTCCTGTTTTCGTGGATGTCACCATCCCCGGTTACAATATAGATGTGACAAAGCTTGAAGAAGCATATTCCGGGAAAACAAAGGCGGTATTCCTTGCGCATACCCTCGGAAATCCCTTTGACCTTAAGACCGTCAGGGAGTTCTGCGACTGCCATTCACTGTGGCTCGTAGAGGATAACTGCGATGCTCTCGGAAGCGTTTATGAATTAAACGGAGAGGAAAGACTCACCGGAACCATAGGAGATATAGGAACTTCCAGTTTTTACCCTCCCCATCATCTGACCATGGGAGAAGGAGGCGCGGTATATACGAATGATCCGCTGCTCCATAAGATAATAAGGTCGATAAGGGACTGGGGACGGGACTGCAGCTGCCCTTCAGGTGTGGACAATTCCTGCGGACACCGCTATGACGGACAGTACGGCCAGCTTCCCGAGGGATACGACCATAAATATGTGTATTCCCACTTCGGATATAACCTGAAGGCC
>JAIKXV010000060.1 GCA_024683935.1 Lachnospiraceae bacterium
CGGTCCTTAGGTATCTTTCCGATATTTTTTTCAGACCCAAACATTTCATCATACCGTTCCTCCGCCACATCTATCAGGGCGTTTAGAATCTCTTCTTTCCCCTTATAGTGCTTATAGAGGGAAGGGCCCTTGATGCCAACACGTTCAGCAATCAGATCCACGCCGGTTCCGTCATACCCTTTCTCAGCAAACAGCGTTAATGCTTCATCCAGTATTTTCTGCTTAGTTGACATGATATCCTCCCAATCTGTGCTAACGTAAGTTAGCCGTATTGTAGCTATAAATCGTTAGCTTGTCAAGTTTTTTTCCCAAAAAACGAAAAAAGCCTGCAAGTATCAGGATTTCTCCCAACACCTGCAGGCCAGGTATGGATTTGCTATTCATCATACCGAAAGGTTTCCCATCTGCTCCGTCATCTCCAGCAATCCAGCAGCCACCTGTTCGTTTTCCACACGGATCAGGTTATCATATATATCTGCCTTTCCGATTATCTGCCTTCATCTGTCACCTCTGTATCATACCTGGAATAATTCACCGTCACCTGTCACATGGATCCTGTCTGTATAATCCCTAAATAGAGGAACTTTTTTGAAAGCCTCCCTGTCCTCTGTGTGCATCGGAATAATGATCTCGGGCTCTGTCATATCCATAAGTTTTTTTAATGTCTCCACGTAAGCGTGCCCGCTGGTATGCAGCTCCTCCATATGCTCCTTATCCATATGCCCATCCATAAATCTTACGACTGCCGGGTCCTCCGCTTTACCGCCTTTAAGGTAACCATTCCACATAGAGTAGGTGATGTAGGGATCCTTCATATCAAGCATCCTCTCCTCGAATCTTCCGATATCCACATTCGGATTCCGGTTCGGTCTTGCCAGCATGACAAAACCTGTTTTCAGGTATTTGTCCGGTATTGCCGGGCTGAAGGGGCAGCGTTCCTTCCACCACGGTATACGATATTCCAACAGACTCTTCATATACCCGTCATATTCACCGGGGCACAGCACGTAAATCTGTTTATTGAACTGGTATTTCCTGAAATACTTGTATCTGGCCTCAATAGCGATCTTCATCACCTCAGCCTGATAGGGATCACACAAAAAGACCTTACCCTCCGGAACGGCGTTATAAAATTCCATGATGCTGTCCAGATTTGTGGAAGAAACCAGCACGACATTTTCGTGATGAGAGGCAAATATCTTTGCAGCTTCTGCGCCCAAATCCCCCTCTGTTCGTACAGTATTACTCTTTTCCTCCTCGAATCGGGACACCATTGTTCCCTCCGTAACAAGGATATCTACCTTTCCCACCTTCTCGCGGATCATTTTCTCAAAAGTATTCGCCCCGGGTATGCCGTGATCCCTGAAATCCCCGGTATAAAGGATCCTTTTGCCATTCATCTCAATGACAAACATATAGGCATCCAGCGCGGAGTGATCACATATGAGAGGCTTCACCCTGATGCCTTCAAAATCTTTCTCTGTGCCGGCCTTCCAGTACGGCTTCATCCTTGCAATGACCGGAAGCTCCGGGGCATCAGTGCTGCCGGTCTTTTTTTTCATATAGTCGACTCTCTTTGCGATTACCTTCATGATCTCTTTTGCCGTCCTGCCAACATACATGGGGATGCCATCGGGTATGTATCCTTTCAGGCCCACATGATCGCCGTGATAGTGTGTAAAAAGAACCGCACTTGTTTTTACCGGATAAGGCTCTTCCCACAAAACCCGTCTCACAATCTCTTCATCTTTGATGGCGGTTTCCTTGGTTCCGGGGAGATTTGCTCCGAAATCTATCAAAATACGGTTATCATCCTTTCTGATCTCGGTAACAATGCCGCCTATCTGGTTTGTGCCTCTGTATATCCTTATTCCATCCGCCATAACTGCTTTAGCTCCCTGTATTTTCCTTATGACTGATCATTCTCTTCAATTCTTAAGTGCTTCTGCCGGATCCTCAATCAATAAAAGTGTCCATGGTATCCGCTGTCAGAATCAAGTTCATCGAAGGACATATTATTGTATTTTTTCCGGACTGAAAGATTCATAATCTTTTCTGTTTTCGTTTCCTCCTGTAAATATATCCAGGATGATCTTCCTCAGATCACTGACGTCTATAGGCTCAGGGTCTCCCTCCCATATAAATCTGTCTAAAGGGTACCAGCCGGTGAGATCCGTCAGCTCATCAAAGACCATATAATACTCATATTCCTGACCGGCACTCACATTTCCCCCATCCGATGCGTTCTTTTTAATCCGATATGTATCGGGATAAAAAGCCTGTTCGCAATATCCCCCAAGGCTTTTAACGGAGGTGTCGTAATTCCAGTAGAACAGCCCTATTTTTCTGCCCCCAATCTCCGGTTCTGCCAGTTTTTCCGCCCCTTTTCGTATAAGATCTTCTTCCGAGAGATCTGTTCTGTCTGCGATCAGATCCTTTCCAAAAAGCGTGCTTATCCGGTATATTGTTTTTTTGCCCGTTGCAGAATATTTCTCATAGAACAACGCCTTTTTTGCAGTCATTTCAAGACCTTTAAGAAGTTCCGAAAAGGAATATACTCCATACAGCGTTGCTGCCCGTTTTCCGTTCTCTGATCCTTCCGGGCGTCCTATTTCAAGAGGTCGCGGGAAATTCCGGGTGGAATATCTTTCGTCGGAAAAACAGATATTAAGCAGATGCTTCCCTTCGAGGATTATCTCACCCCCGTCGTCTGTGGAATACGAAAGCGTGATCAGCCTGCCGTCATCGAGTCTCCCTTCAAGCTCCATTACAAGATGAGTTTTTCCATGCTCGCAAAGCACCGGAAATACGGCGTCAAAGCTTCTCTTATTATAGAGCCAGGATATCCGGGGATCACTTTTCACATAATCCTCCTGTGAGCCCGGGTAGTTTTCAGGAGGATACAGGAAAGAAAGCCCCCTCCTTCTGACTTTTTCCTGCGAAAAATGGTTTTCAAAGAAACTCTCCGGACTGCCGTATCCTCCCTGAAAAGACATTTCATAATTGAAGGCCCATTTATCAAAAGGCTCAGAGTTGCTCTGTCCGTATAGTTCAGTCCACAGATAACCTTCCCCGTATCTGCCAGATCGGGCCGCTTTTCCGTCCATATCCCAGGTTTCATTTATCCGTATCTCTTCATACAGATCACGACTTATCTCTATGCTGTAGGTAGCTCTTAGCCTTTCGGGTTTCAACATTCCCTCTCCCTCCCGTTATGTTCGCTTTGTGAGTAACTGATCCTGCGTAGTTCCTCAGTTTCCCATCATAGTTTATGAAAAACACCATAGTTTACCATAGTTTTTTGTGTCCTTATCCGTCCCTTTGAGCCAAGGCCTTTTCCTGCCATCCTGGGTAATAGTTCTCTTAACCCGGTACGGATCACCTCCGATCCCCGTTCTTTACAACAAAAACCGGAGCGGTACGCTCATTTTCATGCGCAACTATTATCTTTTCATCGCAGGCCATACGCATAAGTATCCCTGCCAGCTGTCCGTTATAAGCGTAGAGTCCCGGCATATTGATGTATGGATGCCACTCTCCGTCTCCCCAGCCATAATCAATGTTCGGGGTCAGATATTGAGTACAATACTGCTGACAGATCATTCCGGTCCCATAGAGTTTTCTGCAAAGATCCTGCCATGACTTCTGATCGTATTCCCTTCCGGCGGCGTAGATACCCTTGGAAGCATATGCGTCCATGGGTTTAAGAATATAACTGTCCTTATTATCCAGAACCTCCTGAAGAGAAATAAACTCCGGAGAGAATTCGACCGTTTTCGGCACATGCGCATCCACAAAATCCTTCTGTTCATCCTTAAGGAGCCTCCTCATATCCGGATGATGAAGCACATAAAACAGCCACTTTGTATGGATAAGCTGAGTCTCAAAAGCTCCCGCATAAAAAACCGCACCATCGGATACCGCTTTTATGAAAGGAGTGACTTCTTCATAATGAGCCATAATGTCGGCTGTCACCGCACGGCGGTATATGGCATCGATCTTTTTCCCTTTTTCAGAAAACAGTTTCCCGTCTTTATACTGCAAAGAACGAATGTCACAGATCTCACATGAAATACCGGCTTTTTCGAAGGCACGGGCAAATTCCTCAAACTCGCGGTACGTAGCATTTTCCAAAAAATCCGCCATCACCACATGGGGATCATCGCGGTGTTCTTTAGAGGACTTATACAGTCCCATAAATGTCCTTACCCAGGAGTCGAACAGTTCAAAGGGCTGAAGATCATACTCCTTTTCCACTTCCCGGTGTGCCGGATTCAGCTCCAGCGCTTTTCTGAGCTCAAGGTCTCTCAGCATTGCAGCGGTCCCGTCTGTATTGATCTCACAAAACTGAAAATCGCCGCTGTCTTCGTTGTAAAATATATCAAGTCTTGCAATGGGAAGCACAGCTTCATAGGGAGCCGGCAGGAGTATCAGTTTTTCAAGTTCCCCGGAAAAAGGGAACAGAGCGCGAACTGCCTCATCATTTCGATATCCTCTGATCACACTGTCAAATATACCGATACTCATCTGAACGATATTCCTGAAACGGGATATGGTCTCCTCATCGAAAACCTTCGGAATATAAACCGTCTTGTCCAGAACTCCCTGATAGTTAAGAGGTGATCTTTCGATATATTCTTTCATCGCAAGCCCTCCGGCCCGGTTCCCTTCCGGATCCGCAAGAATACGGGTGCGATAAGCCTCAAATACTTCTTTCTGTAAAGTCATTTTTCCCTCCACTAAGCTATGCCCTCTTTTTGAAAGTGCCCTGACCCATTATCCGGGATACTGCCGATCCCTCCAAAGCGGATCACATCCTCAAATGGAGCAAGATACTTCTTCTCCTCGCTGTCCAATCCCTCACAGGCTGTTTCCAATACTCTCTTTGCCTGTTCGGCGCAGCTGGTATTATATATGGCTGCATTCCATCCGCGTCTCATAATATCGTCTTCCGATATTAAAATATCCTTTTCCTTTAGCCCTCCTCTTCTTATCTGTTCAGCGGCAGATCCCAGCCCGGCTTCACTGTAGAAAAGACCTTTTATCAGCGCACTGTAAGCTTTAACGAAGGGAAGCGGGACCGAATCGGCAAACCGGATCTCTATATACTGTTTAAGACGCACATCCGGAAATACCATGGAGAGTACGTGTTCCCGAAGCGCCTCATCCATGTCCCGGTCTGCAAAGATCTC
>JAIKXV010000017.1 GCA_024683935.1 Lachnospiraceae bacterium
TGATCTTCATATCCACGTCTGCATTTATTTTTCCACCATTCCCGTACGTAAAGCTGATAGAGCCATAAGCCATGTTTTCCTTCTCGGGATAACGATTGGTAAAGTAGCATATACCCTGCTCGGTAAACCAGGCTTTTGAGATCTTTCCCGTTTCCGGATCAAAGCCTCCTCCACCGTAAATATGTTTGTTTCCTGCGCCTGTAAATTCCAGTGCCATCTGGTACTCTCCATCAGAAGTAAATGTATTATAAGGGTCAGGCTTAACCGTCATCCAGAAGTTGATGTCTTCCGTATCCCTTTCCTGCTTCATCCCGGGCAGACGGACATAGTCCGCCTCGGTATGGGTACCCTCAACGAAATACGTTCCGCAGATCTTGTCCACAACTTCATTTCCGGTGCTTTCAACCTCGTTAGAAGTATCCGGTTTCTCCGTATCAGAGTCCTGCCCCTTCTCAGTATTTCCGGTATCCTCTTCCCAAAAATCCGGGTCCTCCTCTGTATTTCCGTTATCCTCTTCCCAAAAATTCGGATCCTCTTCTCCGGTATCAGGATCACCGCTGCTTCCCGGCTCTATTCCCTTTTCCTCAGCGAGAAGATCAAGCTGCTGTAATAATTCCATAAGGTCGAGCCCTTCCTGTCCCGGAAGTATGCCGTCATTTTGTTCAAGTATCGCATCGATTCTTTCTGAAGGAAGGGTATCGCTTATCTCCACTTCCGGAGGATCTATATTTTGCTGTCTGTTTTCAATGCCCTTCTGTACAGCTGCTTCTGCCGTTTCAGGATCGACTCCGGCATTTTCAAGAACCTTCTTTGCTGCCTCCCTACTTTCCTCATCATCGCCGAGCATGGTATCCATCAGGGTAAATTTCCATCCCTTGTCAGTCTTCGTTAATGTCCCGCCCACAAGTGTTTTTTCCTGAACATATTCATTTATGGTATCGTAGCCGGTAAATATCAGTCCGACGCTGTCCTCATTATAAAGACGGTCAATCAGTCCCTCGGCTTTCATATCGTTTACTCCGAGCTTATACGCGCTCACTCCGGCCCCAAGTAATGAAAAAGTTGCAGTCAGCGGAGCAAGCTTTGCTTCTATCTGGTCAGCCCTTGCACTGACGCTGTTATCTTCTCCGTTATTAAGCCATAAGCCTCCGGTTGAGTAGACCTCACAGACAGAATTGACCCCGCCCATGAAAAGACCTCCTATCGTTGCCACGCCTTCCAGTACTCCGGGCACGGTCAGCGTAACACTTGCGGGAGCAGCAACTGCCGCAACGATCGCACCGGCCACCGTCGCACCTGTCTTTACCGTATGGGCGATCTTGTAACACTGGTTATTAAGATCTGCCTCGTCATTATAGGCTCCGTTTTCTATGATAGCCTGTGCCTGCTTAAGCTGGGCGTAGGCATGCTTAGCATCGGTCCCCAGATACCCGGCAAGAGTGCGCACGCCCGTGCCGGCCTGTGCCTTGTCAAAGACCTGCGTTATGTCCTTTGCCCATTTCATCGCAGGAGAATCCTCGGCGGCGTAGACCGTATAGATAAAGGGCTCAAGTTTATCATCCGTCGGTATAAGGGTTTGTCCCGTTATCTGCGGTTCCTCTCTGCTTTCTTCATCATCCGTTGCCATCCAGATATCCACGGCCTCCTCAAGACAGGCGCTTGCAGTCTCAAGATTTTCATAAGCCGTAACCGTATCGTCAAGCAGAGCCTTATATTCCTCCACGCTGCCGTTTTCCAGATCGTATTGCATGAACTTATCAAGGCAGGCCTGTGCCACATAGTCATAATGCAGCGCAAGAGTAGCGGTGGAATTAACTAAGGCCTCCTCTCCCTTCGGATAAGGTATAAGAATGTCTACCTGGTTTATCGCCCCGTTTCCGCCGGCTGCCGCATCGGAAGAGTCCCCGGAGCTGCTTAAGATGATCGCCCCGCAGCACACCAGGATCACAGCCACAAAAATAACAATGGCGCTTACTATAAATACCTTTACATTGAATTCCTTTGCAGGCTTCTTTTGGGGTGCGCTGTTCACATTCCGGGGC
>JAIKXV010000043.1 GCA_024683935.1 Lachnospiraceae bacterium
CTTTCGGCGATCGCGGATCTTCAGCCGGATGACCTCACGATCCACAGCCTCGCGGTAAAGCGGGGATCCAGGCTGAAGGAAAGGATGGAGGAATACGGTGTTGGATCCCTGAGTAATACGGACAGGATGATGGAGATCGCGGCCCGGGGAGCAGCAGCTATGGGGCTGGAACCCTATTACCTCTACCGGCAGAAAAATATGTCCGGAAACTTTGAAAACACAGGCTGGGCAAGACCGGGGAAGGAAGGGATCTACAACATCCTGATGATGGAGGAAGTGCAGTCCATCCCGGCGATCGGCGCCGGAACAATCTCCAAAAGAGTCTATGCGGACGGCCGCATCAAACGCTGTGACAATGTCAAAGAGCTGAAACAGTACCTTTCCCGGATCGATGAAATGCTGGAGCGGAAGCGGGAGCTTGAGGAAATGCTTTAATCATAGGGTGGATATCGGAGGGCCGGTCTTACTCGCTTTTTACCTTAGAAAACGTTATTCCGGCGTGTGAAAAAAGTTCTTGCATTATTCCCGCTATTCTGATATTATACTCACGTTGCTGATTTCCGGTCAGCGGGTTTTATCTTGTTTGTAAGGAGGTGTATTATGGCAAAGTGTGCAGTTTGCGGTAAGAGTGTTCTTTTCGGCAATAACGTAAGCCATTCTCATAGAAGGTCTAACCGTATATTAAAGTCAAATATCAGACACGTGAAGTGCAAGGTGAACGGAGTTCCGAAGAAGCTCTATGTATGCAGCCGCTGCCTTCGTTCAGGCGCTGTTGAAAGAGCTTAAAGATCATAGCGTGTAAAGAGGAGAGCATCGCGGAGGCGGTGTTCTTTTTTTGCATGATTTATTAAAACGAGTTATAATCTACGTAATTGTCGTGTCATCCTGAACAGTTCGTGTCACACTGGGCAGTTCGTGTCATCCTGAGCGAAGCGAAGGATCTTAATATTAGGAATGACAAAGCAGCTTAAAATGACAATTAGCAGATAATTTTTAGTATAAAGAAGGGAGCGGCAGCGAATCAGCATGAAAGGACGTTTCAGTACCGAGCTCGGTAATATAAGCATAGATAACGAAGCCATAGCGCAGTACGCCGGAAACAAGGCCACGGAATGCTTCGGAATAGTGGGAATGGCCGCAGTATCCATGAAGGACGGCCTGGTCAAGCTCCTGAAGAAGGAGAATCTGTCCCGGGGCATCAGCGTTAAAGTGATTGACAATAAGCTGAATGTTGATTTCCATATAATAGTGGCTTACGGAGTGAGCATAAAAACAGTTTCGGAAAACCTGGTGGACGCCGTAAGATACGATCTCGAGAGATATACCGGTTTCGAGGTGGAGAGGATCAATATATTTGTAGAAGGCGTAAAGGTTATTGACTGAGGATTTGTGAGGTTTTATCTTGTCGATCGAAAAAATAGACGCTTCTGCAGCGAGGAAGCTTTTCCTTGGGGGAGCGTCGGCATTAAATGCGAAAAAGGAAATAATAAATGAACTGAACGTATTTCCCGTGCCTGACGGGGATACGGGTACCAATATGACCATGACCATTATGTCTGCTGTAAAGGAGGTTGAAAAGCTTCCGGAAAATGCGGACATGAAGGCGCTCTGCAAGGCCATAGCCACCGGATCCCTTAAGGGTGCAAGAGGAAATTCGGGTGTTATTTTATCCCAGCTGCTCCGGGGCTTTACCAAGGTCATAGAGGAGCATGATGTGGTCACGGTTCCTACAATAACAGCTGCTCTTGCAAAGGGTACCGAGACCGCCTACAAAGCTGTAATGAAGCCGAAGGAAGGTACCATCCTCACTGTGGCGAGGGGGATCTCCGAGAAGGCATCTGCTCTTGCGGAAAGCGGAGAAGAGTTCACGGTGGAGGAGTATGTGAGGCAGGTCATTGAGCATGGCGAATATGTGCTCTCACAGACGCCTGAGATGCTTCCCGTATTGAAAGAAGCCGGCGTGGTGGATTCCGGCGGACAGGGCCTTATAGAGGTGCTGCACGGCCTGGTGGCAGTACTGAACGGTGAGGACATTGATCTTTCCTTTGACGCCGGTTCAGGTGCCGCTGAAGGAGCCGTAAAGGGCGCGGGAAGAGACGATATCTCAACTGCCGATATCAGGTTCGGTTACTGTACCGAATTCATAATAAAGCTGGAAAGAGTATTTAACGAGCGGAACGAAGCCGACCTGAAGCGCTTTCTCCAGGGGATAGGCGATTCCATCGTATGCGTTGCAATGGACGATATAGTGAAGATCCATGTGCATACGGATCACCCGGGAAAGGCCTTTGAAGAGGGTCTGAAGTACGGGCAGCTGACCAGCATGAAGGTTGACAACATGAGGGAAGAGCATGAAGAACGGCTTTTCCACATGGAAAATAACGGAAACTATACGGAGATCGGCGGTGTCGCGACTGCCGGTGCCGTGTCCGGCGGAAATAGCGGGGATGCGGCTGACGCCCGGGGCGCCGGAAGCGCTGCGGGAGCTGCAAAGGCAGACGGGGTGAAAAAGCCCTTCGGATTCGTGACTGTTGCAGCAGGAGACGGACTTGCAGAGGTATTCAGGACTCTCGGGGCGGACGAAGTCATAGAGGGAGGCCAGACCATGAATCCCTCAACCGACGATATCCTTACTGCGATAAAGAGGATAAACGCCGAGACAGTCTTTATTATCCCGAATAATAAGAACATTATACTGGCAGCGAGCCAGGCGGCGTCCATGACCGAGGATAAAAAAGCAATTGTTATTCCTGCCAGGACCATACCTCAGGGAATAGCCGCAATGATAAGCTTTATCCCGGATCATGATGCGGAATTAAACCGTCAGGAGATGACGGAGAGCATAGATACGATACTGACCGGAGAGGTCACCTATGCCGTGAGGGATACGGTGATAGACGGACACCAGATCAGAAACGGCGATATCATGGGTATAGGAGATCACTCGATCCTCGCGGTATCCCAGTCCATAGACCAGACCGTAAAGGAAATGCTTTCATCCATGGTGGATGATGATTCGGAGCTGATAACCCTCTACTACGGAGAGGATATAAAGGAGGATGAGGCCGAGAAGCTGAAACGCGAGCTGGAGAGCGCTTATCCCGAGGTCGCGGTGGAAGCGGAGTACGGAGGACAGCCGGTGTACTACTATATTCTGTCGGTGGAGTGATATAACGCGAAGAATCTTTTTATGAATTTAAGTGACGACATAAAAACATTAAAGGGTGTAGGAGAGAAGACCGCCGCCTTGTTCAACAGGGTGGGCGTCTTTTCTTTATGGGACCTTTTAATGTATATACCGCGGGACTATGAGGTATATCCGGATCCTGTGAGCGCTGCGGAGGTAAAGCCCGGAGAGACTGCGGCGGTTCTCCTTACCGTAAAAACAGATCCAACGGTCATACACGTGAAAAGGCTTTCCATCCTTTCGGTTTTAGCTGCGGATAAGGACGGGAATGCCCTGAAGCTCAAATGGTTTAATTCCCCCTATCTCAAAAAGCTGTTATATAAGGGGCTCACAAAGGTTTTTTACGGGAAGATAAGCGTGAACGGATCTTCGCTTGAAATGGAGCATCCGAAGTTCTTTGATAAAGGTGAATATGAAAAGATGACTGGTGTTATGCAGCCTGTTTATCCCCTTACAAAGGGCCTTACTTCAAAGAGCATAGGCCAGGCCGTGGAAAAGGTGCTGGAGGAAGGGGAAATAGAGGATTTCCTTGCCCTCGGTGAACGTGAGAAACTGAATCTCATGGACAATGAGACCGCGATAAGGACGCTGCACAGCCCCGAAACAAGGGAAAATATCCTGAGAGCGAGAAAGAGGATATCCTTTAACGAATTTCTGATATTCATGCTGAATATAAAGAGGGTAAAGGCGGACAGGGGCCGGGCGGAAAACGGATTTAAGATGATGGAGAGCGCTGCGGCAAAGCGTGTGATAGAAAGGCTTCCCTATGCCCTTACAGGAGCGCAGGAAAAGGCCTACAGGGATATTATAAGCGATATGGGAGCTGACAGTCCCATGAACAGGCTTTTGCAGGGGGATACCGGAAGCGGAAAAACTATTATCGCATTCCTCGCCATGATAACCGCGGCCGAGAACGGCCATCAGGCCGCCATAATGGCCCCTACGGAGGTTCTGGCGAGGCAGCATGCGGAAAAGCTAAATAAGCTCATTTTGGACGCTTCTCTGCCCTTTAAGACGGTGCTCCTTACCGGGTCGCTTAGTGCAAAGGAGAGAAGGGAAGCGAGGGCCATGACGGAGAGCGGGGAAGCATCCCTTATCGTCGGCACCCACGCCATCATCCAGGAAGGGGTTAATTTCAAGGATCTGGCTCTGGCGGTAACGGACGAGCAGCACAGATTCGGGGTAAAACAGAGGGAGACCCTGTCAGGAAGCGAGGACAGCGTTGGGGGTGCCATGCCACATGTCCTTGTAATGTCGGCAACTCCGCTACCGAGAACCCTTGCGATCATACTGTACGGCGACCTGGATATCAGCGTTATGGACGAGATGCCCGGGGAGAGGCTTCCTATCAAGAACTGCGTGGTGGGAACCGAATACAGGAAGACTGCCTATTCCTTTATTGAGAAGGAGATAGAAAAGGGGCATCAGGCCTATGTGATCTGCCCGATGGTGGAGGCTTCGGAAGCGGTTTCCAGCGAAAATGTCATAGACTATGCGGAGAAGCTCCGGGGGATTTACGGGAGCAGAGCGAGTGTTGGGCTTCTTCATGGCCGGATGAAGAGCAAGGAAAAGAATGAGATCATGGAGAGGTTTGCTTCCGGAGATACGGATATACTGGTGTCCACCACGGTCATAGAGGTGGGCGTGGATGTACCAAACGCCACTGTCATGATGATAGAAAACGCCGAGAGATTCGGGCTTTCATCCCTGCATCAGATAAGGGGAAGAGTGGGCCGGGGCGGAAGCCAGGGCTACTGCATCTTTATCGATACTTCGGGGGATGAAAAGGAAAATAAGAGGCTCGCCATTCTGAATAAGACCAACGACGGCTTTAAGATCGCGGACGAGGATCTGAAGCTCCGGGGACCTGGGGATGTTTTCGGTATCAGGCAGTCCGGGGAAATGGATTTCAGGGTGGCGGATATCTATAATGATGCGGATATGCTGCGGCTTGCGGCAGAGTATTCCAAACGCATGGACAAGGATACGGAGGAGCGGCTGGAGAAGTACGTAAGGTACGAAGGGAATGTAATTCTGTGAAAAGCTCCATTTCGTTTGTCATTCTGAGCGCAGTCCAATGTGCAGTCCGATGTCAATCTGAGCGCTGCGAAGAATCTTTTTAATATGAACCATTACAAATCGTATTTTACCAAAATAGACCCTCTTCTATCAGCCGCCGCGGGCGCTGCGGTTTTCTTTTTGTTATTCGGTTTTGCGGCTCTTGATATTAACGGTTACCGCCTCTTTTCCCACGGAGATCCGGGAATGCACTATATCGGCTGGAGGTTTTTCAGGGAAGCAGCCTGGCAGCTAAAACCGGGGTTGATGAATAACATCCATTATCCTTACAGTATTTCCGTGATATTTACAGATTCCGTACCTGTTGCAGCCGTATTTTTCAAGCTTTTCAGAGGAGTACTGACGGAGAACTTCAATTATTTCGGGCTCTGGACCCTTTTATGTTTTATACTGCAGGGCTTTTTTGCTGAGAGGATACTGGCTCTAAGGATAGAAAACAGGCTTTTGAAATTCGTCGGAGTATGCTTTTTTCTGATAACTCCGGCTTTATTAAAAAGAGCCTTCTGGCACACGGCACTGACATCGCATTTTCTGATACTGGCGGCGCTCTATATGCTGCTTGATACCGGGGAAGGATTTATAAAGGAATTACTATACTGGGGGATCCTCGGATTTCTCTGCGCTTCGATCCATATTTATTTCCTTGGAATGTGCGGACTGATCTGTCTGTTTGCCGCCATAGACAGGGGCAGAAGGGATAGGTACAGTGTGCCGCAGTGCTTTATGATTCCTTTAAGTTTTCTGGTCTGCGGAGTAATTACAGTGTGGATCCTTGGAGGCCTTGACAGCGGCATGATGTCCGGGGCGCCGGGTTTTGGCTACTATAGCTTT
>JAIKXV010000066.1 GCA_024683935.1 Lachnospiraceae bacterium
CCTTATCACCGATATTGTCGGCATTGGCAGGATCATCCTTTGAAGCATCTCCCGTATCCCTTCCGAAATAATCGGGATCCGCATTCTCTCCCTCTACCAGTTCCTTCTCATCCTCCGTAAGGGCATCCCAGGCTTCCTTTGCCGCCTTACAGTCCGCATCCGTGGTATCCGTTCTCTCCTGCACATAGATCGCATCGATAAGAGCCGCTGCAGCCTGAGCCTTAGCCTTATCATCATTTTCTCCGGCTCCCTCTGCTGCCTTCCCTGCCCCTGCATCAGCTGCGGGCGCTGTTCCATTTCCGCCGCAGCCTGCAAGCATCGCCGTACACATAGATGCGGTCACAATCATACTAAGTATCTTTTTCATATTTACCTCCCTGCCATCAGTCTTTCCGGGTTCAATCCTCCCGCTTTCCATACTGTTATGGCTTACTGTTATTATTCCGGCAGGCAGTAAAAAAAGCCCGCCACTGTCGAAGACCAACGGTAACGCGCCAAAAAACAAGGGAGTATTCTCCCTTTGTGCGATCAGTTACTCGTGATCTTCTGCACCCTGATACAGGCAGGTCTCCCGGCTTAAGCATCTTCACCTGCATACACCTTCCCGGTGTCCCAGTGGCATATCTGTATGCAGATTCCGCTATCACGGTGACGAGTTCGCACAGGACTTGCACCTGTTTCCCTCTTGGCTGCGGGCCTTTTACCCGGCCTGCAGAACCTTGTATCGTCTGTTTCGATTATCCATTAATTTATCACATGGCCAAATCCGCGTCAATGTTCATAAAGCTATGGTGATGACAGGACTTCGGTGTTATAATCTATTAAATTTGTGGTCCGGATGGACCATGACATCTTGAAATCAGTAAAAAGGTACTATGAAGGAAATAACATACGAAGAATTAAAAAAACTGCCCGCGGATTCCTATGAACTGATAGATATCAGGGATGATGGATTGACGGCCTATGGCATGATGCCGGGAGCGCTCCACATTTATATTGAGGATCTGGAAAACAGTGAGGAGCTGTCCTCCCTTCCCCGTGATAAGAAGCTGATCTTTTATTGTGAAATAGGACGCCGGTCGCAGGATATAGACGACAGCTTAAAATGTTTTGAAGGCAGGGATTGTTACAGTCTTTCCGAAGGGTATCTGGGATATATAAGATCCGGCCTCAATAGTAACAGCGATAAAAAGGAAAAGAAAAAAAGAGCAGAGGAAAGCATACAGAAGAAGTTCCATTACAAGCTGTTTTCACCCTTCACAAAAGCATGTAAGAAATACAGGCTTATCGAAGAGGGCGATCACATCGCCGTATGCATGTCCGGCGGAAAAGATTCAATGCTCATGGCCAAGCTCTTTCAGGAGATCAAACGCCACGGGCTCTTTGAGTTTGACCTTACGTTTCTCGTCATGGACCCGGGGTACAATAAGGAAAACAGAGACCTTATCGAAAGCAATGCAGAGGCATTGGGAATCCCCATCACCATATTTGAGAGCAGGATATTTGACGCCGTAGATACCATAGAAAACAGCCCCTGCTATCTCTGCGCGAGAATGAGGCGGGGTTACCTGTACCGGGAAGCTAAGAAACTCGGATGCAATAAGATCGCCCTTGGCCATCATTATGATGACGTGATCGAGACGATCCTTATGAGCATGCTCCAGAGCGCCCAGATCCGGACAATGATGCCAAAACTTCACAGCACGAATTTCGAAGGAATGGAATTAATCAGGCCCCTTTATCTGGTACGGGAAGCCGATATCTGCGCCTGGAGGGATTATAACGATCTGCACTTTCTCCAGTGCGCCTGCCATTTTACAGACACCTGTACAACCTGTCACGAAGACGGTACAACATCCAGCAAACGTCTCGAGACCAAGAAACTTATCGCAGAGCTTAAGAAGACTAATCCCTTTGTGGAATCCAATATTTTTAAGAGCGTTGAGAATGTGAATATAGACACCGTCATAGAGTATAAGAAAGACGGCCTCCGCCACAATTTCCTGGAGGAGTATTGATGATCCGGGGGACGGGGTTGCAGG
>JAIKXV010000109.1 GCA_024683935.1 Lachnospiraceae bacterium
TTTAGCTCCTGACAGACCAAAGGCAGAACTCCTTCACGGCTTCTCTTTATAGATTTATATCATCTTAATCCGTTTTTTACAAGGCATATATTCCAACCGGGCAGGGAATATGAAATCGTACCGTACCCTACCCTGCTCGCCCGCAGGCCGGTGGTCAGCTCTGCTGCCATACTCCTTTCGCCGGCCCTGCAATATAAAAAACGGGTGCTTATTCAAGCACCCGTCAGTATCTGTCTGTTATGAATAACTCTTAGTATCCGAACTCCTGAGCCCAGTAGTATGTTCCGTCATCCGCTACATATACGGAGATCGAGATCTTTGTGAACGTGGGATAAAGGATGTTCTCTCTGTGTGTCGGGCTGTTCATCCATCCATCCAGAACCGAAGCGGCATCGCCGTAACCATAAGCAAGGTTCTCACCACCCATTATGTCACTGTTAACCGTGTACCAGGCGCTTCCGTCAGGACGTGTATGTGAGAAAGACTGCTCACATTCCCTTGCACGTACATCCGAGGTTGCCTCAAGATTCGAATCCCAGACGAGAGTTCCGAGTCCTGCACGCTCTCTCTCTTCGTTTACAAGATTATAAGCCCTGAGGGCTTCGCTTCTTAAAGAAGCCGTATCTCCGGAGGAATCAGCAAGAGCGATAGCCTCCTGATCGAAATAATGCACATCATCCGCCGCTATATCTGCACTCGCACGGAATGCGGATCCCGCATCGATCGTCCCGTTCTTTTTAGCATTGACACCGATCACGATAGCGCATATGGTAAGCGGTAAAACCACCACCCCGGCGATCACAGCCAAAAGAGTTTTCTTCTTCATATTTATTCCTCCTTATCAGTCCCGTTATGCAACTCTATCAATATTTACAAACTAAAGTGTAATAATAATTATACCTTCCTGATCAAATTATCACATACAGAATGTTAAAACACAATAGCTTAATAAAAATTTAAGATAACCTGATTTATCCGTTTTCATATATTAAGACTGACCGGATCTCAAAAAAGGTTCAGAAAAATTATAAATTTTTTTTAATTTCTTTTAATCGTCTTCATGATCCCTATTCCGCGGGCATCCGGCCCCGTATGGGTGGTTATGCTGCAGGAAAGGGGCACATAGAAAACATTATATTCGGGAAAGGAATCCTTAACCAGCTTAAACCAGGCATCGGCATCCTTCCTGTGGATGCAGCTTGTCGCAACTCCTATCGTGATCTCATCTGGTCCGAAATCCTTAAATCTCGTGGACAGATTAAGCTTTACCGCATCTATCATCTTTTCATCGCATTTCTTCCGGTTCCTGCCTATCGTAACAGGCTCAAACTTGTCTCCCGTCGTCTTAAGGATCGGCTTTATACTCAGGACATTGCTGACAAGCGCCGCAGCGGCCGAGCTTGCCCGGCCCGTCTTAAGGAAATACTCAAGCGTATCCACCGCTAGATAGATGATATAATCCGCCGCCGTCTTTTCAAGGTATTCCCTGATCTCGGCGCCTCCCATGCCCTTGTCGGCCATATATTTCGCATCCATCACGGAGGTCCTCTGCGATACGGAAATGCGCCTGTTATCTGCTACAAACACCTTTCCCACGTATTCGTCCTCATCGGCAAACCCGAGGGCCGAGCCGCAGGAGCTGGAAAGGCCGCTTGACATGGGGATGTAAACGATCTCATCATAGCCGAGAGAAAGTATCCTGTCCCACTCATCGGTAAGCTCAAGCGGAGAGGGGAGCGAAGTCGACACCTCTCTCTTTGAAGTAAGAGCCTTCAGATATTCCTCGGGGGTCAGGTTTTCATTTTCGCAATAGCTTTCACCATCAATGAGTACAGGCATCGAAATGCAGAATATCCCTAAAGACTCAGCCTCCTCCTTTTGGATCCCGCTGTTGGTATCAGTCATCACAGCTGTCTTCATAATTTAATCTATCCTTTTTTTGCCCCAGAAAAACAAGGCTACCGTTCCCGGGCCTGTATGGGCTCCTATTGTCGTTCCTATGGAATTCTGGAAAATATCCCCGTCAATATACGGAAAATTCTGTCTTATAAGCTCCGCCAGCTCATCCGAATCACGCCTGCAGGCCGAATCGTTTATAAACACCTTCTGGCTGTAATTGAGCCCATCCTCCGCATTTTCCTTCATGCGTTCAAGAGTTTCCGCGATAACTTTTTTCTTGGTCCTTATCTTATACCGCGGGATAAGCTTTCCCTGATAATCAACATTAAGCAGCGGACATATGTTTAACAGATTCCCGAAATAACCGGAAACCTTTGATACCCTTCCGCCCCTGATGAAAAAAGTAAGGTCTGTGGTGAAGAACCAGTGATGAACCTCTAACTTATGCTCCTCGGTCCAGACCGCCAGCTCATCAATGGATAATCCTTCATCCCGCCTGTCAGCTATCTTGTCCATCAGAAGCCCGTAGCCTCCGCTTGCGGCAAGAGAATCTATGACATATATCTTCCTTTCGGGATACTTCTCGAGAAGTATGTCCTTCGCAACATTCGCGGAATTGATCGTGCCTGATATACCGCTTGACAACGTCAGATGGATTATGTCCCTGCCCTTCTTTAAAAAGCGCTCGAAATAAGCTTCGTACTCCCCTGCGCTTACCTGGGAGGTCTTTGTCATGGCGCCGTCCGCCATCTTCCGGTAGAATTCCGCAAATGGCATTGAGCGCCCGAGATCATCCGGATACTCTTTTCCATCCAGTTCATAATGGAAATTCACATATTCAATTTCCCTTTTTCTCAGATATTCTTCGGTCAGATCG
>JAIKXV010000134.1 GCA_024683935.1 Lachnospiraceae bacterium
GAAACATATTTATCAATGCATTCTTTCTTCTCATCTTCCGCCGCGGAAATGATCTCTTCTGAGCAGATCAGCTCATCAATCGACAGATCAAAGAATTTCGATATCTCCTTCAGCGAATCCAGGTTTGGATAGCCGCGTCCCGATTCCCACTTCGATATGGCCGTCCTCGAAACAAACAGCGCCTCCGCCAGTTCTTCCTGCGTCAGCGATCTGGCCTTCCTCAGTTCCTGCAGTTTTTCATTAAACTCCATTTTTACTCCCATCGGATAGTTTTACCCTATCCGTACTCCTAACAGCTGCCTTATACAGCATAAACAACCCCGCAGACAGTAATACGGAGGCAACAATATCAGTCCCCCAGTGTACTCCTGAGATCAGCCTTCCCATTGCCATAAATACCGAAAAAGTGATCGCAAACACCGTTGCCGCCTTTCTGATCAGAGGGTTCTCCGCTCTTCTGTTGATCTGAAACCACAGCGTAGGCATCACACTCAGCACCAGCAGTGTGGTTGACGACGGATAGGATGCTTCCAGCCTCCCGTCTATCAGTACCGGCCTGTAATTGACCGGTATCATTTCAAAAATAAGGTAAAAAGCTATGACGATCACATAGTACACGCCTAATATAATAATATCCTTATCAACCCTTAGCAAGTTTCTCCGCTTAACCAGCTGTACAAACCCCAGTATCCCAAAACAAAGGCATATAAAAATGGGGACAAGTCCCAGCCAGTCCGTGACCGTATATAGTGTCATATGCACCCCGGTCAGCTGATGAAACCATACATTAAAAGCAGCAAATCCGATATTCGTTCCCTTCTGCCCCACAGGCTGCACATCAACGCATTGGATCAATACAGTCCACAGGGCAAATGCACTTATCAGCCCGACTCCTGTCAGCAGATCTTTCTTCTCTTTCATATTCTCTTCGTCCTTTCATAACTGCCCGCCGGCTTTGGGCAATTCGAAAGTATCAAAGGATCGTGAAAAAAGAAAGAAACGTACCGTCACATCCACGATACGTTTCGTGTCATTCCCGAAAATACAGGCTTTCAGGCATCCATTTCGGTTTGGATTTTACTCCCTAACCAGCGGCCTGATGGGATGCCGGATCACAGTCTTCAGTTTCTCCAGCGCGACCTTACGCGCATCAGAGAGATAGATCTCATGGTGCAGTCTCTTGTCCGTGATATCCAGAACATAGCCCTGTTCTTCCATAAATCTGTGCATCCCATCGACGGTGGCAGGCTCGTCGTCATAGGATCCGGTATGCATGCATTGTACGCACAACCCTTCATCATATGTGAAGAACTCCACCTTTGAAAAATCCTGTTTCTTCTTTGCTGTTGCCTCTGCTACAGCCCACTCAAGATCGGCTTTCGTAACAAAGTCCGGTAATCTGATGACTGAGATCCATCTGAAATCTTCCTTATGAGCATAATCGATCCCAGATACTCCATCTTGCCACCAGAATCCTTCCAACGGCGGCACCACATAATCGAAATATCCTTCAATCTGATGGTCTCCCTTTTTGCTCATCTTAATTGTAAATGCTATCCCATACAGAAGACCAATAGCCTGCTTGTACTCACCGTCCTCATCATTAGGATCACCGCTCCCCCTGACAGCTATGTAGTTCATTTTCGGAACGGTGACGATGGACGGTGTGCCTTTCGGCATATAGAATTCTTTATACTCTTTCTTGTAATCAAAGACCATATTCATTAAGTCCCCACCAGATCTTTCTCTTCATAAAGTTTATTCCAGGAACCAATCTCAATAAGATTCCCTTCAGGATCAGCGATATAACATGTTCTCTGTCCCCAGGGTTCAAGTTCCGGTTCGAGCACGGGCGTTGCTCCGTTTTCCACGGCTTTTTTATATGCCTCATCCACCTCTTCAAATGTATCGACATACAATGCTATTTCATAGTGACCGTTCAAACCCTTGATATACTCATATCGCCGGTTTGTCATCTTCTCAAAATCCTTCCTGCCGTATAGCAGAAAAAGGGTCCCGTCCTTTACAAGATAAACATTGGAAGTATTCTCTTCTTCTTTGATCTCAAATCCGAGAACATCCCTATAAAAGCGGATCATCTTACCCATATCTTTTACCAATATCCCAAAACCATCTAATCTCATGCTCTTTCTCCTTTATAATCCTTAAGTTCCCTGACCTCACAGCCCTTATTCGCATAGTAGGCGTACATTTCATCCAGCTTTTTCAGATCATAGCTTGTAACACAATCGGATATCACATGCACCGTATATCCCGCCTTTGTCATATTAAAACATGTGGATTTTACGCAACCGGTGGCATCCGCGCCTGTAATAAAGAACTCATTTATCCCGTTCTTTTCAATGAATCCGGCAAATTCTTCACTTGTAAGTGAATTTGACTTCGTCTTCACAAAGATATTATCGGACACCACCTTCATCTCAGGAACCAACTCAGCGCCCTTTGTATCAGGCTTAAAGGTTCTGGTTCCTGCCGACAGATTGTTGTGCTTTATATAGACAACATTCATATCCTCTTCCACAGCCCAGTCAATGGACTGATTGATCCTGTCAATGATCTTTTTGTAATTTTTCGTTATGTCGTTTTGAATGTCAATTACGACCAATGCTTTGTTTCCCATATTACTTTTCCTTTCTTTCATATCTTGCAGCTATGTCACGGGTGATCTGATAAAGTTTATTTCTTATGGATTCCGGTTCAATCACCGTCACCTTATCCCTGCAGGAAAGCATCCATGCTATCAGGCCATCATCGTCCGCATACTCATGTTCAAAAAGCAGCGTTCCGTCCGGCAATTCCTTAAAGGAGCGTACTCCGTACTCTTCAACCAACTGCCACTTCATGGACGGGTCAAAAACCGCTTTTACCCTTCCTTTTGCGGGAAAGACCTTTTCATTCGACAACTCCGGCATGGGAATTTCGTCTCTTCTTTCAAATCCCGCTCTGTGAATGATGCCGTCCATCCGGTTCAGCTTGAACAGCCTGAAATCCTTCCTCATGAGGCAGAACCCATATACATACCAGCTGGCCCATTTGAAGATCAGATAATAGGGCTCGATCTCCCTTTTCGTCTCGCCTCCCGGCGAATAGTAATCAAACCGGATCCTCTTTCGCAGTTCGATAGCATCCTGTACAAGACCTATCTTCGGGGGAAGGGTGTCCCGGTACCATGAAGACAGATCGATCAATATAGAATCCCTTCCACTGACAAATTCGGAAGAACCCGCCTGTATCTTCTCCATCAGCTGTCCATAGTACCGGCTCCCGTCTACGCTGTCTAAACTGCGCAGCCCCGCAAGGATCATCTGCATATCCCGGGATGTAAGCAGTGTCCTGTCCATCCGGTATCCGTTCATAATGCTGATACCGCCGCCCGCTCCCTGGGATGTCTGTATCGGTATTCCTGCTTTACAGAGAGCTTCGATATCCCTGTTGATCGTCCTCCTGGACACTTCAAAATGTTCAGCCAGCTCCGGAGCTGTCGTCATTTCTTTCTGCAGCAGTATTGATAATATTCCGATCAGTCTGTCTATCTTCATTCGATCACCCTTTCCCATACCTTACCAGGCCTAACATGACAACAGTATGTCATGTTCATAACAAAATTTTTCTGTACCCCGGATTCCCAGGGTACAGGCTTTGAATCTTACGCTTTCTTCTTTACCGGGCCCCTGTCACAACGCATCCTTCGGACAGGCTCTTATACATTCCATACAGAGGATACACTCTGTGCCGTTTTCACGTTTTCTTGAATTATCCGTGACCTTTACATTCATGGGACATACCCGCTCACATTTTCCGCAGGAAATACACTTACTCTTGTCACACTTTATCCTGGTCAGTGAAAAATAGCTCATGGGTTTAAGGAATACAGTGATAGGGCAGATATACTTACAGAAAGCCCGGTTATCCTTAAAGACATAAGCAAGCGCAATACCAAGGGCATAATACAGCAGATTCCCGATAATAAAGGCCCAAAACATGATCTTCTCAATGTTTCCCACATGACATAGGAAGAGTGCCGCCACAAAAAGAAGAGAAGCGGCAAATGTAATGTATCTTATCCATCCAATGCTTTTTCTGTTCTCCTCAGGTGTCTTGTAAGGAAGAAAATCCAGCACCATGGCAGTCCAGCAGGCAAATCCGCACCATCCCCGGCCAAACAGCAAGGGTCCGAATATCTTGGCTACCGCATAGTGAATGGTTGCAGCCTCAAATACACCTGTAAACAGATAATACCAAAAGCCCTCTATCTGCATATTTTCATTGCATATCAG
>JAIKXV010000063.1 GCA_024683935.1 Lachnospiraceae bacterium
GCCCAGGCTAATTTCCAGGATCTGGTTTACCAGACCAAAGCCAACGCATCCGGTCCCAACCCCAACACGGGACGTGCCGGTGTCAATGCACAGCAGATCGGTCTCGGTGCCAGCCTCGCATCCATCTACTCAAATGTAACCAGCGCAGGCTCTGCGGAGACCACGGGAAATCCCTTTGATATCCGTATAAACGGTGAGTCCTTCTTCATCGTATCCGACGGAAACAGCCAGTTTTACACCAGATCCGGTGCTTTCACAGTGGATGCGGACGGAACTCTCTGCATGAGCAGCAACGGTTATACCGTACAGGGTTATGATGTAGTGGAGAATAATGGTGAGCAGCAGATCAATACCAGTGCCCTGGTTCCTCTTAAGATAATGAGTGCAAAGAATAAAACCTCCGATCCAATGGCAACCAGCAAGGGATATATGACAGGCATTCTTGACTCCAATTCAGATGCTCTGACCCAGTCTACGGGGCAGGTTGTTGATATGAAGATATATGATAATGAGGGATACAGATATACTGTAAAGTATAAGATATTGCCTAATACCAGAGATGTAACTGGTGTATATGTGGATCCGAATGGTAAAGAAACAGCAACACAGCAGACTCATTATAAGCATAAAACAGATGGTTCTTATATTACGAATGAGCAATATGCAGCATTGGATGCCACGGCGAAAGCTAACTATGAAGCGTACACCAACCCTAACAAACAGCAGGTTATCAAAGGAGAATTTAAGATGACCATAACAGATATGCTGGATTCTAATGGGGTTTCCATTTTCAGAGATATGGACACTGCAACTGAAAATGAAGAAACTTATGCTGAGGCGAGGGAGAAGTTTTTCTCGAGAGCTTTAATGACAGGTGGTTCAGTGCAGGAACAGGGGGCTGCAAATGGCAATCCCATTGTGGTGACGTTTGATACAAAGACTGGTGCATGCCAGAGTCCTACAAATGATACTAAAAACAGCGTAGGATTTAATTTGAATCTTAATGCGCTTATTGGTGTGATAGATAAAGCTAAGAGTAGTGCGACACCATTGACTGATCCGGCAAATCAGTTAAAGAGTATTCCAACAGATGCTTTTACTAAGAATATAGTGGTAGATCTCTCAACACTTAAAAATATTGATAATAAAGGGACGTCAACAATTAACGGAGGTAACGGCGGGGTTAACAGCACAGAGGGTTCCGGATGGTCGGTAGGAACACTGAGCTCCGTTTCAGTCGGCGTGGACGGCAGGATCACGGGATCATACACCAACGGACAGACCAGGCTCTTGGGCCAGATCGCATCTGCGATCTTCTCCAATGCATCAGGCCTTGAGAAGGCAGGAGATAACCTTTATGTTGAGACAATGAACTCCGGGGCGCCCGTAATAGGCGATGTAACTGCTAACGGCGGTTCCTATGCTTCCGGTGAGTTGGAAATGAGTAATGTGGATCTTTCCGCGGAATTCACCACGATGATCACCACCCAGCGTGGATTCCAGGCCAATTCACGTATTATCACCGTTTCCGACACCCTCCTCGAGGAACTCATCAACCTGAAGAGGTAAAACGTCCGGTGGACGTTTTACGGGCACGCTTTGACGCGCTGAGCGCGTCAGTGCCCCGCATAAAATGTTCGGTGAACATTTTACGGGCACGCTTTGGCGCGCTGAACGCGCCGGTGCACCGGAAATATCCGGTGCCGCGTGCAACGTTTTTAATAATATTTCCCCGGAGGGTTTTTCTCTCCGGGGATTTATGCTATAATGTCATATGTTTTATTCTGCTTTCCATGAAAGGGCGGAAAAATACAGGCTATGATAGAGCTCACAAAACTGGATGAGACAAAGATACTGGTGAATGAAGATCACATTCAGACCGTTGAGGAGACACCGGATACGGTACTGACCTTTGAGAACGGCAAGAAGCTCATCGTAAAGGAAAGCAGGATGGAAATAAGGGCCCTGATTTTCGATTTCAGAAAAGGGGTTAAAGAGGAGTAGAGTAGTTTTTTATGGATATTGCTTCCATAGTCGGTCTAATAATGTGTTTCGGCCTGATGTTCTACGGTATCACCGGATCCAACGGAATGTCGGCAATATGGTCTTTCCTTGATCGTGACTCTGCGGTTATTACCTTCGGAGGCGCTTTTTTTGCTATATTCGCAAGCCGTACCGTGGGAGACTTCATGACGGGAATGAAATCCACCTCCCAGATCTTCAAAACATATCAGGTTAAGCCCGCAGAGATAATAAGACAGATAATAGACCTCTCGAACATAGCGAGAAAAGAGGGACTGCTGTCCCTGGAAGAAGCCGCCGGAAATATTGAAGACCCCTTCTTAAAGAAGGGAATCATGCTGGTGGTTGACGGTACCGACCCGGAACTCGTGCGTGCCATCATGGAAACGGAAATGAATGCTGTGGAGGACAGACACAAGGCGAACGCGGCATTCTGGGAAGACGTTGGTTCCATGGGACCTGCCTGGGGTATGATCGGAACCCTGATCGGACTTATAAACATGCTTAAGAACCTGTCGGATCCATCCTCCATCGGACCTTCCATGGCGGTGGCGCTGGTTACCACATATTACGGATCACTGCTTGCCAACTGGCTCTGCACACCTATAGCCACAAAGCTGAAGGGCAAGAACAGTGAAGAAATGGCTGTCAAGGGAATACAGGTCGAAGGCCTGCTTTCCATACAGGCGGGTGAGAACCCCCGTGTCATAGAGGAAAAACTGAAGTCGTATCTGTCTCCTAAGGATTCAGCCGCCATGGGTGAAGGCGGCGATGCCGGCGGAGGCGGTGGCGAAGGGTGACATAAGGGGGCAATAGATGGCTAAGAATAAAAAGCCTGAAGAAGTCAAGCCCGGTGCTCCCGCCTGGACCGCGACTTTCTCGGATCTGATGAACCTGCTCCTCTGCTTCTTCGTGTTGCTGTTCTCCATGTCATCTGTGGATGCCGCGAAGTATGAGGAAGTGGCAAAATCCTTTGCGGAGACCTTCAGTATTTTTGAAGGCGGCGGAACTGCCATCGGAGACGGCGTACTGGTGAGTAACGGCGTGAGCCAGCTGAATGAGCTGAGCCAGTATTTCAACTCCATGGGTGTCAGTGCATCCGGCAAGCAGGATAATGAAGTAAATAATAATTCCGAAACGGAAGAGGATATGTCCACAAACGGAGGACTGGAAGGTTCCCAGGATTCCGCAGAGGCAGGACAGACCGGAAGCGAAGAAATAGAGGAAGTAAAGGAAGAACTGACCGAAGCCCAGCTGAAGGCTTCCGAGGAGCTGGCGGAAAAGATCGAAGAAGCCATAGAAGAGAGCAGTCTAGGCCGGGAAATAGATATCGATTACACCAGTCAGTATGTTCTCCTTACTATGAACGGCTCATTGTTATTTGACTCGGGAAGTGCTACAATAAAGGACGACGCCAAACCGGTTTTAAATAAACTGGGGCAGATACTGCAGCGTTATGCCGAGGATACCATTGAGATAGAAGGGCATACGGATAATGTGCCGATAGGGGGCAAAGGACAGTTTGCCAGCAATGATGAACTGTCGGGAGCAAGAGCTTTAAGTGTATTCCAATATCTTTTAGACACCACTCTTTTGGATCCTGCCCATATCAAGCACAGCGGCCGGGGAGAATATGTGCCTATAGCAGACAACTCGACGCCTGAGGGAAGAGCAAAGAACAGGCGGGTGGAGATAAAGATTTATAACGAGCTTTCAGACGCTTCATAAACGATGAAATAGAGGGTAAAATGAAAAAGAATCTTCTGGCAATAATCATACTTGCTTTACTGGTAGTGAATACCGTGATGACCGGTATAATGATGTTCACGATAATCCCTACCAATCAGAAGGTGCTGGCTCTCGTGGGAGACATAGGCGGTGCCATCAATCTGGATCTGGGCATCGCGAGCAGCGGTGATATCGCCAGTGCTGCAAACAATGTATCCATAGCGGATATTTCTCCTTATGACATAGCAGACCAGCTTACCATCCCCCTGAAGGTTGATCCGGAGTCCGGAGATACCACAGCCCACTATGCGGTTGTAGGGGTTACACTTTCCCTCAATACAAAGGACAGCGATTACGCCACCTACGGCGCCAATATGGATGCCCAGGTGGGATTGATAAAGGATGAGATCAATAAAGTCATTGGCAGTTATACTCTTGATGAGATAAATGCCATGGGCACCGAGGCCATCCAGCAGAGAATACTGGAGGGACTTCAGGAAATGTATAATTCCAAATTCATAACCGGGGTCTCATTCTCAAGCTGGCTTATTTCTTGATAGAATAACGGGGAAAGGAGAGCCACGTGGCAGATGTACTGTCCCAGGATGAGATAGACGCCCTGCTGGCGGGTCTCAGTTCCGGTGAGATAGATGCGGACGACATGAAGGAGGCCAATGAACGGCCTGTCAAAGATTACGACTTCAAACGTCCCGCAAAATTTTCAAAAGAGCATTTAAGGACGTTGGAAATAATCTTCGAGCATTACGGAAGACTGTTATCCACGAACCTTCCTGTATATTTAAGAAAAAATGCCCAGGTTACGGTGGTGAATTCCGAGGCACTTACATTCTCGGAGTTTTCTAATTCATTGCCTAACCCGGTAATTCTTGGTATAATCAATTTCCTGCCCCTGACAGGAAATGTTATGATAGAACTTGCCAGCAATTTAGGTTTTGCTATAATAGACAGAATGCTGGGCGGTCAGGGCGATCCCCTGGAAAAGAGCAGGGAATACTCGGAGATAGAGCTTTCCATATTGGAAAAGATCATGGTAATATGCGTAAGGCTTCTCCGGGAACCATGGAAGAACGTTGTGGAGCTTTCTCCGGTACTGGAGAGGGTAGAGACGAATCCGCAGTTCGCCCAGATAATAGCACCTACGGAAATGATCTCCATCGTCACCCTTAATATGAGGATAGGGGACGTTGAGGGTCTTATGAATATCTGTCTGCCTTTCCTTACACTGGAAAGCATCATGGACAAGCTGAATACAAAGTTCTGGTTCGCAAATATGCAGAACGGAAGCGACGAGGATTATCACGAGCATTTGGAGGATCTGATAAACCACGTTTCCATGCCGGTGAAGGCTGTGCTTGGACACAGTGTCATTTCGGTACAGGATTTTGTAAATCTCCAGCCGGGAGATATCATACGCCTGGACAGCAAGGTGGCCGAGGAGCTGAATGTCTATGTGGGTAACATCAAGAAATTCACGGCACTGCCCGGAGCCATAAAGAATGATTATGCGGTCAGGGTTACATCAATTATCAGAGAGGAGGGAAACTAAATGGATGGAATGTTATCTCAGGATGAGATAAATTCTCTCCTTAGCGGTATGGCTGCCGATGACGGCGGCGGTGGCGAACCTTCTCCCTCAGATGCCCCTGTGGAATCTTCCGGAGAGGGCGGGGAAGAGCTTCTCTCTGAAATAGAAAGGGATGCGGTAGGAGAAGTTGCCAATATAAGCATGGGTACTTCCGCCACCACCCTGTATTCCCTCGTAAACCGGAAGGTAAATATCACCACACCTTCGGTTGAGGTATGTACCTGGGATACCCTGATACAGGATTATGAGAAACCCTGTGTATTTGTTCAGATACATTATAAAGTTGGTCTTGACGGTTCCAACATTCTTGTATTAAAAGAGAATGATGTAAAGGTAATAACCGACCTGATGATGGGCGGTGACGGAACCAATACGGACGGTGAACTCGGAGAACTTCATCTGTCGGCCATATCAGAGGCCATGAACCAGATGATGGGATCCGCAGCCACATCACTTTCCTCCATGTTGGGGAAAATGATAGATATAAGCCCTCCGGAGGCTTCCCTGGTTGATCTGGGGGAATTCGGACAGCCGGGCGACATCGCCGCATTCCTGGAAGGGGAGTTCGTAAAGATCTCTTTTGATCTTCAGATTGGCGAAGACCTGGTTGACAGCTCGATAATGCAGCTCTATCCCATTCCTTTTGCAAAGGAGTTGTACAACTTCTTTATCGGAGAGGGTGGGGCCGCGGACAGTGCAGCACCGGCTCCCGAACCGGAACCTGCACCGGCACCTGCTCCCGCTCCGGAGCCTCAGGCAATGCCGCAGCAGCCGGCGGCGCAGCCAATGCCTCAGGGTATGGACCCGGGAATGCAGATGGGAATGAATCCCCAGATGGGTATGGGTATGAACCCCCAGATGGGAATGGCTCCGCAGATGCAGATGGGGATGAATCCCCAGATGGGTATGGGTATGGGAATGCCCATGATGCAGCCCATGCAGCCTGTAAATGTTCAGCAGGCCAACTTCCAGACTTTCTCGGGAGATATAAATCCCCTGCAGAGTCAGGAAAATATCGAGCTTATCAAGGATGTTCCGCTTGAAGTTACTGTAGAACTCGGCAGAACACATAAATCTATAAATGAAATCCTTGATTTTGCACCCGGAACTATTATAGAATTAGAGAAGATAGCCGGTGAGCCCATCGATGTCCTTGTGAACGGCAAATATGTTGCCAAGGGCGAGGTAGTGGTTATCGAAGAAAGTTTCGGCGTCAGGGTTACGGAAATAGTTAAGTAAAGGGAGAAAAAAACTATGGCTAAAAACATTCTTATTTGTGACGATGCAGCATTCATGAGAATGATGATCAAGGACATTCTTTCCAAGAATGGCTACAATGTTGCAGGAGAAGCGGAAAACGGCGCCAAGGCAGTTGAGAAGTACGCCGAGGTAAAGCCCGATCTGGTATTGATGGACATCACAATGCCGGAAATGGACGGTATCCAGGCGTTAAAGAAGATCAAAGCATCAGATCCTTCCGCTATGGTCATAATGTGTTCTGCAATGGGTCAGCAGGCGATGGTTATCGAGGCTATCCAGGCAGGAGCAAAGGACTTCATAGTTAAGCCTTTCCAGGCGGAACGTGTTCTTGAAGCTGTGAAGAAAGTTGTTGGATAAATGAATTTCTGCCTTTTAGCAGGAGCCGGAGGCATAGCCGAGCTCCTGTCGGCATTCCTTATATTTGCGCTGGTACTTCTGGCCACCTATTTTACTGCAAGGATAGTTGGCTCCATAGAGAAACAGAAAATGACCGGACGCAATATAAAAGTCGTGGAATCATTGCGGCTTCCCGGAGGAAAGAGCATAGATCTGATCAAAGCGGGGGACAGGTATCTTCTGCTTTCGGAATCAAAGGACAGGGTCGGGCTCATTACAGAGCTCCCTGAGGACTTTGAACCTCTGCCGGGGGATGTTACGGATGCGGAACGTACGCCGGATTTCAAGAGACTTCTTGAAAAGGCCGGTAGTGCCATCCGAAAGGATATTGGGAAATGAATATAAATGCTGGAAAGCTTTTTAAGGAAATACGGTTGGCATTTGCAGCCGTTTTTCTTTTATCTCTTGTTATTCTGATGGCTTTCCCCGTTATGGCCCAGGAAAATATCACGAGCAACACCGGGGCTTCCAGGGGGGACACCGTTACGGTTCCGGGGGAGAGGAGCCAGAACTATAATGATCTTGGCTTGAGCGACAACCCCTATAATTCCAGTACGGTGATCCGTGAACCGGGTACGGCAGAAACGCCGGAGGATATAAGAGAGCTTAATATAGGGAATAATCTGAATATCACCTATTCTGACGAGAGGGGAAACCTGTCGGGTTCTTTGAGGATACTCATAACCCTGACGCTTTTAGCCCTCGCACCGTTCCTGCTTATCATGATGACCTCGTTTACGAGGATTATTATCGTCATGCATTTCACCAGAACTGCCATAGGCACACAGACAGCGCCTCCTAACCAGGTGCTTATCGGGCTGTCTCTTTTCCTTACGTTCTTTATCATGCAGCCCGCCATCACCGAGATCAATACAAAGGCGGTGCAGCCCTTTGAGGCCGGGCAGATAACCCAGACGGAATTCAGGGAGAAAGCCATGGAGCCCCTCCGGCAGTTCATGTACGGACAGACACAGAAGAGGGATGTGCAGCTTTTCCTTGATATAGCGAAGCTGGACCCGGTGGAGGAGCTGGATGATATCCCGAATTATGTGCTGATACCGGCTTTTTGTATCTCGGAACTCCGTACCGCGTTTATAATCGGCTTTCTGATATACATTCCCTTTATCGTGATAGACATGGTGGTGGCTTCCACGCTGATGAGCATGGGTATGATGATGCTGCCGCCAACCACTATATCCATGCCCTTTAAGATACTGCTGTTCGTGCTGGCGGACGGCTGGAATCTGGTTATAGGATCGCTTGTGAAAACGTTCTACTGAAAGGAGTGCAGCGCATGACAATAGATACAGTATCGGATCTTGTCAGGAATACCCTGTATGTCATCATTACCTCATCGGCACCGCTGCTTTTGATATCTCTGGTGGTGGGACTTACGGTGTCCATTTTCCAGACGGTTACCTCCATACAGGAGCAGACGCTGACCTTCGTGCCCAAGGTAATAGCTATTTTCATAGGTCTCATGGTAATGGGCCACTGGATGATGAATAACATGGTTACCTTTACGGAGAGCCTGTGGCAGGATTTCTCCATATACATTAAATAATAAAAGAAGTGTTTTGGTATAATTTTTCCGTAAAAGATCTGGAATACTACCTGCTGATACTGACAAGGATCGCCTCTTTCATGTTTTCGGCACCTTTTTTCAGCACAAATAACGTGCCGAGAAGAGTGAAGACGGGACTATCCCTTTTTATCGCCTTTCTGGCCTATGTCACGATCAAACCCCATGAGGTGCTGGAGTACAGCACGATTATCGGATATGCCATTCTGGTGATAAAGGAGGCTTTCTGCGGGGTTACCATCGGGTTCTGTGCAAATCTTGCGCTCTATGTCCTGCAGTTTGCGGGTTCCAATATTGACAGGGATATAGGTCTCGCCATGGTCAGCATTTTCGATCCGATGACCAGACAGCAGACGGGTTTTACAGGTTCCCTTTATCAGTACGCCTTTATGCTGATCATGATGATCACGAATCTGCACCACTATATTCTAAGGGCGTTTTTTGAAAGCTTTACGATGATACCCATGGGGCACGCCTCCCTTCCCGGAGAGGGGCTGGTCTTTGTGGTCACGGGTTATATCATGGATTCCTTCATAATCGCATTCAGGATATATCTGCCGATCTACGCCACCATGCTGCTTCTGAATTCGGTTCTCGGCATTCTGGCGAAGGTTGCGCCGCAGATGAATATGTTCTCGGTCGGCGTGCAGCTGAAGATATTTGTGGGCTTTGCGGCCCTTATCGCCACCACGTCGCTTATTCCGGTGATGAGCGACTATATAGCGGGCGAAATGAAGAGGATGATCACAAACATAGTGGAGGTTATGAGCAGCGGATGAGCTACTTTGATTCACTATCCATACCGGAAGATACTGTGCTTCTGAAGCTTGATCTCCAGTTTTTTGCGGACGGCGAAGGCGGGGAGAAAACAGAAGAACCCACTTCGAAAAAGCTGAATGATGCAAGGAAAGAAGGGCAGGTGGCTAAGAGCCAGGAGCTTAACAGCGCCATCAGCCTTATTGCTGTTTTTCTGCTGCTCCGGGTCATTGGCTTTTACACGGGAACCCGGTTCCTGGAAATGTTTAACTGGGTTTATTCGGCGATACCAGAGCATACGGTGATCACAGGCGGAAAGATAAGCGTCCGCGATTTTTGTACTTACGTAAACAGATGTGCCCTGCAGATGCTGCTGATACTGCTTCCGATCCTTCTGGTCGGATTTGCGATATCGGTTATAGTGAATCTGGTGCAGGTAAAGTGGGCTCCTACCACGAAGCCCCTGATGCCGAAATTCAATAAACTCTCTCCCTTAAGCGGAGTAAAGAGGCTTTTCTCATTTGAAAAGCTCTTTGAACTATTAAAATCCTTTATCAAGATACTGGTAATAGGCTACATGACCTATATCACCCTGAAAAACAAGCTGGGGATGATCATGCTTCTGGAGCAGTTTTCCCTGAAAGAGGGTGTGGGTCTGGTCCTTGATACGGTTCTGGATCTGGGACTTCGCATATCGATCATGTATCTCGTAGTGGGAATTGCGGATTATGCATACAGAAAGTGGAAATTCCACAAGGATATGATGATGACCAAGCAGGAAGTCAAAGATGAGTACAAGAATTCCGAAGGAGATCCGCAGATAAAGGGAAAGATCCGGCAGAAGATGAGGGAAGTGAGCCAGCGGCGTATGATGGCCGCCATTCCGCAGGCGGATGTGGTTATCACGAACCCGACGCACTTTGCAGTTGCACTCCGCTATGATATTACCATTGCCGCTGCACCCATAGTGGTGGCAAAGGGCACGGATTTCCTGGCACAGAAGATAAAGGAAGTGGCCAGGGAGAATGATGTTGATATTGTAGAGAATAAGCCTCTGGCCAGAATGATCTACCACAATGTGGAGCTGGGGGATATTATTCCGCCGGAGCTGTATCAGGCGGTGGCAGAAGTCCTCGCTATGGTGTATAATGCAAGAGAACAGCGATCATGAGATTGTTATTAGCGGGACGCTGCGTGCGTATTGTTTTAGGAGTTATTCATGCCGGTAAAAACCCAGAGTAAGGGCAAGGTTTTTAATGTATTTGATGTCGGGGTCGCACTGTATCTGCTGTGTGCCTTTGTCTTCATGATCATTACACTGCCGGCCACCCTCCTGGACGTGTGCCTTGCTTTTAATATGGCAATTGCTTTTGCCATACTGTTTAATACGCTGTTTGTAAAAGAAGTGCTGGATATGTCCTACTATCCCACGATACTTCTTTTTACCACTATATTCCGCATATCCTTAAATGTATCTTCCACGAAGCTGATCCTTACCACCGGCGACCCGGGAAACGTGGTCCGGACCTTCGGACAGTTCGTCGGAGGGAACGACCTGATCGTCGGAACCATAGTTTATATCATCCTGCTGATAGTGCAGCTGGTTGTAATAAACAAGGGTTCTGAAAGAGTATCGGAAGTAACGGCCAGATTTACACTGGACGCCATGCCAGGTAAACAGATGGCGATAGACGCGGACCTGAATTCCGGAGCCATAGACGATAAGGAAGCAAAGGCGCGCCGTGACAAGATACAGGAAGAATCAAGCTTCTTCGGTTCCATGGACGGTGCCGTCAAGTATGTTAAGGGAGATACAAACGCAGGACTTATAATCACCGGCGTCAATTTAGTGGGCGGAATAGCCATGGCCATGCTCCGCAGGGGAATGACCTTCCAGGACGCCCTTAATACTTACACGATACTTACCATAGGTGACGGCCTGGTGGGAGAGATACCATCTCTCCTTATTTCGCTTTCAACAGGTATCCTGGTTACCAAGGGAGCAAAGGAAGCAGATTTCGGTCCCACACTCGTGCGGCAGATCATGTCCACCCCGAAGGTCATGTATATGGCAGGAGCCATAATCGCATTCCTCGGAGTTGCGACACCGCTTAACCCCGTGATCTTTGTCACGATGGGAGCGATCTTCGTCGTGGGCGGCAGGATGATGCAGAACCAGCTGGAGGTTCAGGCGGTTGAAGCCGAGGCCGAGAGACCGGAAGAAGTCAGCGCGGAAGAAATACGAAAACCCGAGAATGTAATATCACTCCTCAATGTGGATCCCATAGAGCTGGAATTCGGTTACGGCATCATACCCCTGGCAGATGTTAACCAGGGCGGAGACCTCCTTGACAGAGTGGTTATGATCAGGCGGCAGATCGCGCTTGAAATGGGTACGGTGGTTCCCATTATCCGTCTCCGTGATAATATCCAGCTGAATCCCAATCAGTACATCATAAAGATCAAGGGTGTGCAGGTTGCGGAAGGAGAGATACTTTTTGACCACTATATGGCAATGAATCCCGGTTATGTGGAAGAGGAGATAACGGGAATACCGACCTTTGAACCCTCGTTCCATCTGCCGGCCACCTGGATCACAGAGAGCCAGAGAGAAAGGGCGGAGTCCGTGGGTTATACCGTTGTTGATCCGCCGTCCATTATAGCTACACACCTGACAGAGGTGATAAGAGCCCATATCAGTGAGCTTCTTACCCGTCAGGATACCCAGAACCTTATCAATAACCTTAAGGAATCCAATCCCGAGGTTGTGGACGAGCTTACGCCGAAGATACTCGGCATAGGCGAGATCCAGAAGGTGCTGCAGAACCTTTTGAAGGAAGGTATCAGTATAAGGGATCTGCTTACCATCTTCGAGTCTCTTGCGGATAACGGCGCCACCACCAGGGATACCGATATTCTGACGGAATACTGCCGTCAGGCACTGAAGAGAGCGATAAGCGCCAGATATTTCCAGGCCGGAGAGAGCAACAGCGTAGTTACGCTGGATCCGGCGATAGAGCAGGAGATAATGGCAAGCGTGAAGCAGACGGAACAGGGGTCTTACCTGACTCTGCCGCCTGACAGGACCAGAGCAATAATGACAGCTACGGAGAACGAGATAAAGAAGCTGGAGGATATGGGAAGGAATCCCATAGTGCTTACTTCTCCGATAGTCAGGATCTATTTCAAGAAGCTGTCTGAGGACTATATCAGGGATCTGATAGTTGTGTCCTATAACGAAGTGGAGAGTACTGCGGATCTGCAGTCCGTGGGGATTATTACAGCTTAGGGTATTTATAAGCATAAACATAAATTGCTATGATAATTAAAAAATTTACAGCGAAAACTGAAGAAGAAGCTACAAGGGAAGCGAAGTCGGAACTGGGCGAAAACGCAGTCGTTATGAACGTGCGTACCGTTAAGCCCGGCGGGCTTTTTGGTTTCTTTAAGCGCGCCCAGGTGGAGGTCACCGCAGCTGTGGAGGAAGTTTCAGATACCACGGTATCAAATTCGAAGCCGGTACAGCTCCCTCCTTACAGGCCCGAGGGGAAGAGCAGCCACACCATGTCCCTTGACAGGGGAGTGAAGGATACTTCCGAAATAGATCTGTCCATAGTGCGGGATGCCGCCAGGAAGATAGACGAGAATGAAAGGCAGCTTGAGTCCCGTAAGGTTACGGAGGAAAAGAAGGAAGAAGAGGATATTTCAAGGGAGAAGAAGACCCTGAAAGAAAGCGGGGATTCCAGCAAGGCCATATCCGAAAAGCTGGACAGCATTCATTCTCTTATAGAAAAACAGATAAAGAGCGAGCACGGAGAGGACACCTCCTCTGAAAACGAGGAAACAAAGGAAGAAAAGGAAAGCGACGAGATAAACCGCTTCCTTGACCTGATCTCCGATACCTTAAAAGACAATGAAGTAGACGAAAAGTACGTGAAGTCCATTGTGGAGGAAGCGAGACAGCTCAGGAAGCCGGGGGTTTCCATAGATTATATGCTGTCGGGCATCTATCAGAGACTGATATTGAAATTCGGGGAAGCCGCCACGATAGAAAAGAACGCGCGCGAGCCGGAAGCGGTATTTTTCCTGGGACCTACGGGTGTCGGAAAGACTACCACGATAGCGAAGATTGCATCCCGTCTGGTTGTGCATGATAAAAAGAGGGTGGCGCTGGTCACCACCGACACATACAGGGTAAAGGCAGCGGAACAGCTTAGAACCTACGCAGACATACTGAATGTACCTTTCAGGATCGTCTATGTGGATGACGATATGAGGAGTGCGCTGAACGAATTCAAGAACTTTGACTTCGTGCTGGTGGACACCGCGGGACATTCTCCGAAGAATAATGAGCAGATAGGAAACCAGAAGCAGTTCATAGATCTCACCCGGGATACGATGAAGATCTCGGTATACCTCGTGGTATCGGTTACCACCAAGTACAGGGATCTGCTGAACATAGCGGATACCTATTCAAAGCTGGTGGATTACAGGATAATCTTCACAAAGCTGGACGAGACTACTACTCTCGGAAACATGCTGAATCTGAAGCTCCATACCGGGGCGGAGATATCCTATGTGACAAACGGCCAGGACGTGCCGGACGACATGGAAGTATTTGATGCGCAGAAAACCGTAAGGGTGCTCCTCGGGGGCAAGGGATCAGAATAAAAGAGGAATAAAGTGGATCAGGCCGATAAACTGAGAAACATAATAAAGGCAAGTCAGGTGGCTCCGCCCAGTACCGCCAGGGTAATAACAGTTACCAGCGGAAAAGGAGGAGTGGGCAAATCCAATGTATCCATCAATCTCGCGGTACAGTTCAAGTCCGCGGGGAAGAGGGTGCTGATTTTTGATGCGGATTTCGGACTGGCAAATATCGAGGTCATGTTCGGAGCCATTCCGAAGCACAGCCTGGCGGATCTTATCTATCAGGGAGCCGATATCAAGGATGTCATAACCTGGGGCCCCATGGGGATAGGATTTATCTCCGGAGGATCCGGTATAGCTGGTATGGGAAACTTAAGCCGCGACCATCTGGATTACCTTATCCGGAATCTTGCCGAACTGGACACGATGGCTGATGTTATTATAATAGATACAGCAGCGGGAATATCCGAAGCAGTGTTGGAATTCCTCGTGGCGAGCAGGGAGATCCTCCTTGTGACCACTCCGGAACCCACATCCATAACGGATTCTTATTCACTGTTAAAAGCACTGAACCTTCATACCAAATTCAATAAGGACGAGACGAAGGTGAAGGTCATTACCAATAAAGTCGACACTACAGAAGAGGGAAAACAGCTTTATTCCAAGCTCAGCGCTGTTGTGAACAGGTATCTGAAGCTCAATATGGAGTTTCTGGGAGTGGTACCCTATGACAACGCCCTTGTGAAGGCTGTTATGCAGCAGAGCCCTGTATCCATAAGCAATCCCACAACCAAGGCTACCAAGGCCTTTATGGATATAGCGGACACACTTATGAACATACCACATACCGAGACTATTTACAGAAGGGGAATGAGCGGATTCTTTGCGAATATCATTGCAGGAAGGAAATTTTCTTAAATGCTTAACGATTATATAGTGCCCGGTGACAGGCTGGAGCTTACATCCACCAGGTTTTCGGAGGAATCTGTGGAGGATCTCGAGGGGAAGGCCGGAGCGAAGGGGCGTATCTATCATTCAAAAATATACGATATCAGATCCGAAGAGGAGATCGAGATCGAAATGCCTATTGAAAAGGGCAAGCTGATCCTGCTGCCCGTAGGCGGGGAATTCGATCTGTGTTTCTATACGGCTACAGGCCTTTTCCAGTGTTATTCGGTGGTAAAGGACAGATACAAGACCAATAATCTCTATATTCTGGTGATGGAGATCACCAGCGGCTTGCGTAAGTTCCAGAGGAGGGAATACTACAGGTTCAACTGCATACTTGATATGAAGTGCAGAAAACTGAGCGATGAAGAGCAGGAAGCTTACGTATCCCGTTCCGTTGAATTCATGGATACCGATCTCACCCTTGAGGACGGGGTCATTGTGGATATCAGCGGAGGAGGAGCCAGGTTCATATCCGATCAGAGGTATGACCAGAATGCCAGGGTGCTTTTCCGTTTCTCTCTTATGATGGATGACAAGCCCCAGCAGTTTTCCATAGTGGGAAGGATAATAAGGTCGAACCCCAAGGAAGGCGTTCCGGACAAGTATGAGAACCGTGTAAAATTCCTGAGCCTGGACAGCCATGAGAGAGAGGATATCATCAGATACATTTTTGAAGAAGAGCGGAAGATGAGGCGGAGAAACAACGACGCACGCGGATAATGTCGAGCGTAAGGAGAGAGCATGGGCATTAATGACCAAAAGAAAATACTGATTGTAGATGACTCTGCACTCATGAGAAGGATTGCAGGTGATATAATCGATGGTGACAGCAGATATCACGTTGAGGACAAGGCTCACGACGGTCTGGAAGCGTTGGAGCTTCTTCAGAAGAAGCGGTATGATGCAGTAGTGCTGGACGTCAATATGCCGCGGATGAGCGGACTGGAGCTCCTCCGGGAACTGCAGAAACAGAGGATAAGTGCCAGGGTACTCATGTTTTCTTCTACTACAGGAGAAGGAACGAAGGAGACCATAGAAGCACTTGAACTCGGTGCAGTGGACTTTATTCAGAAGCCTGCAGGACTGGCTGCCCTGAAGGATGGAGAATTCAAAGGACACTTTCTGGAGTTACTGGCAGTAGTAGCAAAGGCAAGTCTCGTAAGCGGCGTGGGAACGGTATCCGCACCTGCCAGACCCGCGGCTCAGAGGACCCAGACAACACAGACGCCGGCTGCTCCGGCAGCGGCAGCTGATCCCGGAAGATTTACCAGGGTAAATCTGTCAAACCTGAAAAATATCAGGGTGCGCGGCCCGGTAGCGGCAGTGTCCGGAGAAAAGTGTATCGCGATTGCCTGCTCAACGGGTGGACCCAAGGCTCTGCAGAGTGTTATTCCTTACATTCCGGCCGGGATCGATGCTCCCATCCTTCTGGTACAGCATATGCCTGCCGGATTTACCAAGTCTCTCGCAGAGAGGCTTGACACCCTGTCCAAGGTTAGGGTGAGGGAAGCACAGGATGGAGATCTTCTGGAAAAAGGAACCGTTTATCTCGCCGCCGGCGGAAAGCATATGAAGGTGGGGAAGAGCGGAAACCGGATGAGGATCTTCTACACGGATGAGCCTGCCAGGGAAGGCGTAAAGCCTTCGGCAAATTATATGTATGAATCCCTGATGGATTCGCCTTATGCAGAGATCTGCTGTGCAGTTCTTACCGGAATGGGTGCCGATGGCACTGCCGGTATTGAGAATCTGGAGAAACATAAAAAAATCTATGTGGTCGCTCAGGACGAGGCCACCAGCGCGGTATACGGAATGCCCAGGGCAATAGCCCTTACCGGACTGGTGAACGAGATCGTTCCCCTCCAAAAGGTAGCTGAGACGATCGCGAAACGCGTGGGGGTAAGGTAATATGGATGTAGGCCAGTATTTAGGTATTTTCCTGGATGAATCCCAGGAACACATTCAGGCACTTAATGACAATCTTCTGACACTGGAACAGGATCCGGAAAACGAAGATTCCATTAACGAAATATTCCGTGCAGCCCATTCCCTTAAAGGAATGGCAGGAACCATGGGATATAAGCGCCTGCAGAGACTTACGCATGATACCGAGGATGTGTTCTCGGCTATCCGCGGCGGATCGATGAAGGTTACTTCAAATCTTATCGATATCCTTTTCCAGGCTCTGGATGCCATTCAGGGATATGTGGATACGATAAGGGACTCTTCCGATGAGGGAGAGGATGACAACGAATCCATCATAGCCGAACTGAACAAGTTCCTTTCCGGCGGCAGTGATGAGGCACCGGTGGCAGCGGCTGAAGGAGCTGCCGAAGCAGCACCTGCAGAAGGAGGAGCGGCAGCAGAAGCTCCTGCGGCTGATTCAAAGGCTGTTTACAGGACGCTTGCTTTGGATGAAGCACAGAGAGACGTGATGAAGGATGCCGTTGTTGCAGAGAAGAAGGTATACGGCTTTACGGTATATATCGATGAAGCATGTATGCTGAAGGCTGCCAGGGCTTTCCTTGTATTCAAGGCTGTGGAGGAACTGGGAGAGATCATCGTAAGCGATCCTTCCTCACAGGATATAGAGGATGAGAAATTTGAATTCTCATTCAGCATCTTCGTTATAACTTCCGAAGAGATGGACAAGGTCGTAGCGGCCATTAAGTCCGTTTCCGAAATAGTTGAGGTTGTCGGCGAAGAGTACAACGAAGAAATGATAGACAATAACGGAAGCGCAGCAGATGCAGGAGAAGCTGCTCCCGCTGAAGAGGCAGCTCCCGCAGAGGCTGCAGAAGCGGCAGAGGCTGAGAGCGCTGAAGTTTCCGTTGAGCATGTGGCAGCGGCTCCCCAGCCGGAGTCCAGCTCCGTTTCTTCCGCATCATCGAAGAAGGCTGCTCCCGCAAAGAAGCCGGTTGCCAGCCAGACAGTCCGTGTAGATATAGAGAAACTGGATATCCTTATGAATCTGGTATCCGAGCTTATCATAGCAAAGAACGCCCTTGTTTCATCGGCGGCCCAGATGTCCGGCGGCTCCAATTCCGAGAGCCAGGTCATCACGGAAAATGTGGAATATCTGGAAAGCGTTACCACCAATCTTCATGAATCAGTCATGAAGGTCCGCATGGTGCCTATTGAGAACGCACTGCAGAAATTCCCGAGAATGATCAGGGATCTGGACAAGAAGCTGGGCAAGAGAATGCAGCTTACCATCACCGGTGAAGAGACAGAACTTGACCGTACAGTGGTGGACCAGATCGGAGATCCTCTGATGCACCTCCTCCGGAACAGTGCCGACCACGGTCTGGAAACTCCGGAAGTCAGGGCGGAGAGAGGAAAGCCGGAAACCGGTTCCATCTTCCTCAATGCATATCAGGAAGGCAACAACGTTATCATCGAGGTCGGTGATGACGGTAACGGCGTAGATGTTGAGGCTGTAAGGGCAAAGATAATCGAGAGAGGCTATCTCCCCGAAGAGCAGGCTCAGCAGATGACCGACAAGGAAGTTATCGACGTTCTCTTCGATCCCGGATTCTCCATGGCGAAGAAGGTTACGGATATTTCCGGACGAGGCGTTGGACTGGATGTCGTTAAGAGTAATATCGAGCAGCTTGGCGGTGACGTTGAAGTAAAGACGAAGCTCGGAGAAGGATCCACCTTCATCGTAAGACTTCCTCTTACACTTGCCATCATCCAGGCTCTTATGGTACTGGTTGGCGGAGAAAAGTACGCCATTGCCCTTGGAAATATACAGACTATCGAGGATATTCCGGTATCCGAGATCAGGCTGGTCGAGAACAAGGAGGTTATACAGCTCCGCGGTTCCGTAATTCCCATCATCAGGCTTTCAAATATGCTGGATGCTCCCGAGGTTGAGAGGGATAATGAGAACCTCATAATCGTAGTAGTTAAGAAGGGAGACAGCCTGGCAGGTCTTGTGGTTGACGAACTTATGGGCCAGCAGGAAGTAGTTATCAAGTCCCTCGGCAAATATATCAATACCAGCAGGATCATAAGCGGTGCTACCATCCTCGGTGACGGTGAAGTTGCGCTGATCATTGATTCAAATGCACTGTTTTAAGGGGGTAGAGACATAATATGGCTGATGAATTAAGAATCATAGACAATGATGTTACCCAGTATATAGTTGTGGGGCTCGGAAATGAGCAGTACGGAATAGATATCAAGTATATTGATAATATAGTCCGTATGCAGAGGATCACCAGAGTTCCGAAGAGTGCCGAATACTTCAGAGGCGTTATCAACCTGAGAGGTGAAGTGGTTCCCGTAATGAGCCTCAGGATCAAGATGGGACTTCCCGAGGACGAGATCACCGGAAAGAGCCGTATCATCATCCTGAAGGTTGAGCAGGGCGCAAGTATCGGAGTGCTGGTTGACGAGGTTAAAAAAGTTTATAACTTAAGCGCTGAAGATGTGGAGGAAAATGTTTCCCACGACAGCAAGAGTGGTATGCAGTCCTTTATCAGCGGCGTAGGAAAGGTCGAGGACGGTCTGGTTTCCCTTCTTGATATTTCCACCATTATAGGCGAGGTAGATATTTAAGGACTTAATTCAGGGAAACTGTCTTCACGGACGGTTTCCCTGTTATGTTTTCAGGTTGCTAGTTTGAAAGGAGTACCGCGATATGGGAGAATTGGATCTTAACCATGTTGACGATATGTATTTTGATGTTCTGAAGGAGATCGGAAATATTGGCGCAGGAAATGCGGCCTCCAGCCTGGCACAGATGCTGCAGGCGAAGGTAGATATGAAGGTTCCCAGGGTCGAGCTTTTGGATTTTAATCAGATCGGTGAAGCTATAGGCGGCGACGATCAGATAATGGCCGGAATATACGTGCTGGTTCAGGGTGATATAACAGGCAGCATGATGTTCCTTTTAGAGCAGAGATCCGCCCATAAGCTTATCGGAAGCATGATGAGCGCGATGGGAATGGAACCCGGCGGCGGAGAAGTATTAAATGAGATGGAACAGTCGGTATTAAAGGAGATCGGAAATATCATTACCGGTGCTTACCTTAATTCCCTTTCCGCTATGACTAATTTGAAGATAACGGAGTCGGTTCCCGACCTGACCGTTGATATGGCAGGTGCCATTCTTTCAGTACCGGCCATTGAGTTCGGAATGGTGGGCGACAAGATGCTCATGATACAGACAGCATTCAGTAATGATGATGAGCTGAACGGGTATTTCATTCTCGTTCCTGATCTGCCATCTTACGGCAAATTGTTGTCTGCGCTTGGTATTTCTGTATAATCCTGAAGATACGATATCTGCAGAGAGACGCTGAACTGTTGAAAGGCTGTTAGCGTCCGCTCCTGACAGATATGGGGAGAAAGCATATGAGTGAGCTGATAAAAGTTGGTATGGCTGACCTGAAGCTCTGTCCCAAAGGACAGGGTATAACCACTTTGGGACTTGGTTCCTGTGTAGGTGTGGCCATTAGAGATAAGGTAACCGGAAATGGCGGACTGGCGCATGTTATGCTTCCTGACAGCACAGCTATCAGGAGTAATCAGAATATCGCCAAGTTTGCGGATACAGGGGTTAAGGAGTTGGTACGCCTGATGGAGCAGCAGGGCGGCAGCAGATCCAGGTTTACCGCCAAGATTGCGGGCGGAGCAAAGATGTTCGCATTTTCCAATAATACTGCCCTTGTAAATGTAGGCGACAGGAACGTGGAAGCGGTGAAGAAGGTTCTGACCGAGCTGAAGATCCCTATACTTGCCCAGGACACGGGACTGAATTTCGGACGTACGGTGGAATTCTTCCCGGAGACCGGAGACTACATTATAAAGGCTGTGGGTAAACCGGTGAAGACCATATGAGTGACGTGTCCATAGAAGAGGGTCAGGAAGAATTAACTGATCCTGAAAATACCGAAGAAGAAAAAACAGAAGAAGAAAACCCGGATGAAGAGGAGGAAGTACCCGAACCTCTTCATCTTCATACAAAGACGGTTCCAACCATCGTCATGCTTTTTGGCGGTGCTTCGGCAGCGATCTTCACCTTTATAAGGCATGATCCGCTGCTTACATCTCTTATAATCATCTTTGTTTCCCTTGTGATCTTTCTGGTGTTGGGGGATCTGATCAAGCTGATACTTGACAGCATAGTGATAGAGCCGCCCGAGAAGGAAACAGGTGAAAAGGATAAGGTGATCGAACGTTCCTCCGGCGAGGAAGCAGGGGAGACCGGAAAGGAGACTCCGGGAGCCGGAGCAGGCGGAAGTACGGAAGAGATTCAGACATAAAATAAACGGGGGGAGATTCGCGTCCTATGGATGAGGTTTCCAGAAAAAAGCTCTGGGAGGATTATCTTAAAAGCAATGATCCGGATCTCAGAGAAAAGATCATAGTTGAATATGCTCCTCTTGTAAAGGTGGTCGCCGGAAGGTTAAGCATGTATCTCGGATACAATGTGGAATATGACGACCTGGTAGGTTACGGAGTATTTGGCTTAATAGACGCTATTGATAAGTTTGACATGACGAAGGATGTAAAGTTTGAAACCTATGCATCTCTTCGTATCAGGGGCTCCATTCTGGATCAGATAAGGAAGATGGACTGGATACCCCGGACGGTCCGGCAGCGTCAGAAAAAGATCGAGCAGGCTATACGGGATATAGAGGGGGAAACCGGAAGGACTGCAACCGATCAGGATATAGCGAAGAAACTGGGAATAACCGACGACGAGTATGCTGACTGGCAGGCTCAGATGGCAGTTACCAATGTGGTATCGCTTGATGAATTCCAGGAAGCCGGTGCAGAGGTACCCGTAAAGGACGTGGGATCCCAGGACAGGATCCTCGGACCCGAGGATGTGGTAGAAAAGGATGAACTGAAGAAAACTTTGGCGGAATCTCTGGAACTCCTTACGGAGAAGGAGAGGAAAGTCATCCTTCTTTACTATTATGAAGAGCTGACACTTAAGGAAATAAGCAACATCCTGGAAGTATCGGAATCCAGGGTGTCTCAGCTGCATGTGAGGGCTCTTCAGAAAATGAAGACAAAGCTGGGGAAATATTTGGGGTTGATCACTGAAAAAGCCTGAAGGAAAGAAATGCCATGAGCGAAAGAAACGGTTACTTTAAGCTGGTTTTGGATGATGAAGGTACATCCGTAGTGATCTACCCGCCTGAAGAAGGCGGAAAGAAGGTTGATCTCCGGGAACTGGAGGGATACCTGAACAGGAAAAATGTAAGTTTCAGTACGACCATGCTCAGATCAGCCATAGAGAAGGGGTCTGAGAACAAGGTGCTGCTGCAGAGAGCCAGGATCCCCGAGGTCAATGAAGAGACCTCTGTACGTACGAGTACTGACGGGATGCAGGTTATTTTCCGTTTTTATCCTCCCACATCCGGGGGAACCCTTGTGGATATGGAAGAGGTAAAGGGCGACCTTAAAGCGAACGGTATAAAGGTGGATCTGGATGAAGAGGCTTTTAACCGTTTTCTTTCCGACAAGCAGTACTGCAAGAGCTATGTGCTTGCCAAGGGAACGCCGCCTGTTGAGGGTACCGACGGAGAGATCAAATATCTCTTTAATACCGATCCTTCAATGAAGCCCACAGTAAATGAGGACGGATCGGTTGATTTCTTCCATCTGAATACCGTAACGGCCTGCGGTAAGGATCAGGTTGTGGCAGAGCTGATCCCTGCAGTTCCGGGCGAGGAAGGCTGCAATGTTTTCGGAGAGCGTTTATCGCCGAGACCGGTGAATGAGGTCCACTTTAACCACGGACCCAATCTCCATGTATCCGAGGACGGAAAGCAGCTTATTTCCGATATTGACGGACATATAGACATCGTTCAGGAGAAGATATTTGTTTCCGGCGTGCTGGAGCTGGATAATATAGATACTTCCACCGGAAATATAGAGAATTACCAGGGCAATCTCCTGATAAAGGGAAATGTCACAGCAGGCTTCAGGGTACAGGCTACCGGCGACATAGAGATAAAGGGCGTCGTGGAAGGAGCCTATGTGGAGGCCGGAGGACAGATAACGGTTGTCCGCGGTGTTAATGGTATGGAGAAGGGCGTCCTGAAGGCCGGAAAGAACGTGGTGGTTAAGTATATAGAAAACGCCACTGTGTCTGCCGGAGAAAATGTGACGACCGAATGTATCATAAACAGTAAGGTCATAGCCGGAAACGGCATATATGTAGACGGCAAAAAGGGATTTATCAGCGGAGGAAATGTCAGAGCCCGCTATCTTATAGAAGCAAAGATCATCGGATCCGACATGGGCGGAGATACCGTCCTGGAAGTCGGGGTGGATCCCGCAGTGAAGGAGAGGCTGGCAGAACTTAAGAGCGAGAATGAGTCGCTGGGCAAGAACGCCAAGAAGATCCAGCCGGTTCTCCTGGCAATGCAGCAAAAGCTGAAGAAGGGAGAGAAACTCTCTCCGGAGCAGATGAAACAGGTAAAGGCGCTTTCGGAACAGCTGATCAGCTGCCAGAAAAAGTTCGGGGAAAACCAGAAGGAGATCAATTCCCTGGCTGAGGATTTAGAGGGAGCCGATGATGCGGTTATCGCAGTAAAGGATGTGGCCTTTGCAGGTACCAGGCTCACTATTTCAGACAGCACGATGGTTCTGAAGACAGCGTATAATTACTGCAGATTTATAAGGAAACACGGCGAAGTTTCCATGATCCCCTTTATCTGATATACCGGTTTATTTTGGAGAAATGATATGGCGATCAGTCCCATCCTTTTCAACGGCACAATAGGCGCTTCACAGAATGTGGCGGAGCTTCGTGCCAATGAAGACGGAAAGGTGAATATCATGCAGGGCGAGGCGGCCCAGCGTAATGAGAACGACACGACTGAGAAGCTCAGCCGGGTCCGTGAGGGTGACGATGCCAATAATGACCAGAGGAAATTTGATTCCTCCGAAAAGGGTGACAATGAATATGCCGGTGACGGGGGCAGACACCGGAAACGCAAGGATAAAGACGGAACAGTCTACATTAAGAGTAAAGGCGGGTTTGATATAACGATATGACAGTTATGGGAATAGTGCTCCTCATTGTGGGAGCACTGCTTTTTATCGCAAGCTTTATAATACCGGATGACAGAAGCAACAGCAGTAAATCTTCAAAGGCCATGGGCCTGAAGCTGGACCGCATGATAGACGAGCGTGTGGAGCAGGTTAAGGGCCGGCTTTCCGATGTTGCGGTAGCAGCCAGAGAGGAAGAGGAGCTAAGGGCGAAGAGGGAGCTGGAGAGGCTTACCAATGAAAAGATCATGGCCATAGAGGATTACAGCAAGGTGGTAATGGATGAGATAGAAAAGAACCACCAGGAGGTAATGTTCCTCTATGACATGCTGGATAATAAGAGTTCTGACCTGAAAAATACCCTTCGGAAAGCGGATGCAGTAAAGAAGGAGACGGAAAGCGTATTTAGGGAAGGAGAGGATGAGGACAGTACCGCTCCGATAAAGGAACTTCTGTACAGCGATGAAAAGGAAAAATCGGTATCCGGAATGGACAGGCTGAAAAGCGCCATAGCAGGACTTGGAGGCGGTGGTGAGGATATCGTATCTGAGAGGCCCGCATCAGACATCATGCCGGAGGCCCCTGCGGAACCCGGGGCGGCTGAAGACAGTGAGATGTCCAGGAATGACCGTGTTCTGGAGCTGAAAAAGAGCGGAATGGACAACGTTGATATAGCAAAGACCCTGAATATCGGCGTCGGTGAGGTGAATCTCATAACGGACCTTTTCAGTAATGAAAAGGCAGAGTAACGGATAAGGAAAGGACAGGCTTTTAATGAGTCTCAGATCATATTTGAGGGGAGGGGGTCTCGGGATCCTGATAGCTGCCCTCGTGCTTACTTTTTCGGGCACGGAAAAAACAAAGGCAATGACCGATGAAGAGGTCAAGGCAAGAGCCCTTGAGCTCGGCATGACGGAGGGAAGTACGGTTCTTTCCGAAGCCTATACGGTGGCGGAAGCACCGGAGGTCACGGGAGAAGCTTCCTCTGAAGAGGAGATAACCGAGATCGTAGATACAGGCGGTGCATTGACCAACAGGCCTGCGGAGGAACTGCCGCAGGAGACGCCTTCCGAAGAACAGTCTTCAGAAACGGCATCAACCGAAGCGGCATCGACAGAAACAGCATCAACCGAAGCAGCAGCGGAGGAAAGCTCATCAGAGGCGGCATCGGATGCCTCGGCAGATATCATCGAAGAATCCCTGAAGGGGCAGCAGACCACCAGCCTGACATCGGATCTTACCGGAGAAGACAAGACCAAGTCGGAGCTTCTTGCGGATGCGGTGGAGACGGAGGCAGAAAGCGCTTCACCGGTTACCGATTCATCCTCGGGCTTTATTTCCATCCATATTAACGGAGGCTCAACCTCCACGGCAGTGGCCAAGGTTCTGGAAAATGCCGGCGCAGTATCGGATGCGGCGGAATTTGACCGTTTTCTCTGTGCCAACGGCTATGACAGGAGACTTTCCACAGGCGATTTCCGAATCCCGGCTGGGGCTGGAGATGAGGAGATAGCCCGTATTTTGATGAAAAAATAATAAATCAGGAAGGAAACATTAATGAAAGTAATATCATCATTTCCCTGTTTGGGGAAGACCACCATCTGTAACCTGAACAAGGAAAGATGCTTTGACAGGCAGTTCGATATCAGAAGGTCCGTGCAGAGCATGGGACAGATCGAATGCCTGAAATTCTTTGATGCATGCGCAGATATGATACTGCTGCAGTACAAAGTCGATGCTTATGAGATAATGTTCATTGACAATGATGACAGGCTGATAAAGAGGGTGGCAAATGACCCTGCCATCAAGAAAGATATGGTTCTGGTGTTCCCGAATGTGAATGACAGGAACATAATGGAAGAGTATGTGATAAGGACCTCGGGCTTTTACGGGGCAGCCTGGGTAAATAAAAATCTGAAAAGCGAGCTGGACGCCCTTCCGGCCAGAATAAAGTCCTTCATTGATGAGGGCTATGACGTACGGCTGACAAATCTGTCGCAGAAGTATATTCATGAAGTCATGAATCTTCCCGTGGGATTCATCACTCCGGGTGATGAAGACAGAAACAGCATATTCTAAAGGTATGACCGGATCAAACTAACGTCGTTTTGAGCGAAGAATCTAATATCATAGGAGGAACAACAAATGGGCTTTGAAGAACTGTATGCAAAGAAACTGGTAAGCGCCGAGAAAGCCGCTGAAGCAGTAAAGAGCGGAGACTGGGTGGATTACGGCTGGACCACCGGCACCCCGGTAAAGGTGGATGCGGCACTGGCCAAAAGGCTTCCGGAGCTTGAAAACGTGAATTTCCGCGGCGGCATACTTATGTGGGAGCCGGAGATCTTTAAGATCGAAGAGCCGGAGAAGCATATTACCTGGAACAGCTGGCATATGAGCGGCGTTGAGAGGAAGGCCATTGCAAAGGGCTTCGGTTTCTACTGCCCCTTACGTTACAGCGAGCTGCCGAGACTTTATTTAGAGAATGAGGATGAGCTGGATGTGGCTATTTTCCAGGCAGCTCCGATGGATAACCACGGTTTCTTCAATTTCGGACCTAACTGCAGCCATATGGAAGCAGTATGCAAAAGGGCGAAGAAAATAATCGTGGAAGTAAATAAGAATATGCCGGTATGCTTAAGCAGTTCCGTAAATGCCGTGCATATCAATGATGTGGATATGATAGTCGAGGGTGACAATCCTCCTATCGGTGAAATGCCTGCCGGCGGCGAACCCACTGAAGTGGATATAAAGGTTGCAAACCTCGTTGTTCCCCAGATCCCGAACGGCGCCTGCCTGCAGCTCGGTATCGGTTCAATGCCGAATACAATAGGAAGTTTTATAGCAAAGAGCGATCTGAAGGATCTCGGAGTACATACGGAGATGTATGTGGATGCCTTCGTTGACATAGCTGCAGCCGGAAAGATAAACGGCAGCAAGAAGAACCATGGACGGGGAAAGCAGGTATATGCTTTCGGAGCCGGCACCAAGAAGCTTTACGATTATCTGGATAATAACCCGGAATGTCTCGCAGCCAGTGTTGACTATGTAAATGACATAGATTCCGTAAGCGCCCTTGATAATTTTATTTCCATAAACAATGCAGTGGATGTGGATCTCTTCGGACAGGTGAACGCCGAGAGCGCAGGAACAAAGCACATCTCCGGAGCGGGCGGACAGCTGGACTTCGTTCTCGGAGCATACAGGAGTAAGGGCGGAAAGAGCTTTATCTGCTGCTCATCCACCTTTAAGAAGAAGGACGGTACAGTAGAAAGCCGTATCAGGCCTACTCTCGCAGAGGGCAGCATAGTGACCGACACCAGAGCCAATATCCACTATCTCGTAACGGAATACGGCTCAGTAAACCTTAAGGGCACAACAATGTGGGAAAGAGCCGAAAAGATCATCAGTGTCGCCCACCCCGACTTCCGCGATGACCTCATCGCCGCCGCCGAGAAGATGAGCATCTGGCGCAGAAGCAATAAGAGATAAAAAAATATTGCATAGTTTAGATGGTTATGCTATATTAGACAGCGTGTGACTAATGTGATCACACGCTGTTTTTAACTAATCAGACAGCCTGACCAGTGAATGGTGTCTTCCCGGAAAATGTCATTCTTAGTGAAGTTAAGAAATCTAAGAATGTATGGACGGAGGATAGTTCAGAGGGATGATGGTTGTCGAAGATGCGGGGTCACCCGTTCAACCAAAGGAGGAAAGAAATGAGTGTAATTTCAATGAAGCAGCTTCTGGAAGCAGGCGTGCACTTCGGACACCAGACCAGAAGATGGAACCCCAAGATGGCCAAGTACATCTACACAGAGAGAAACGGTATCCATATCGTTGATCTTCAGAAGTCAGTAGGTAAGGTGGACGAGGCTTATAATGCGATCGGAGATATCGTTGCCGACGGCGGTACCGTACTTTTCGTAGGTACCAAGAAGCAGGCAATGGACGCCGTTAAGGATGAGGCAACACGCTGCGGCATGTACTATGTAAATGAGAGATGGCTCGGCGGAATGCTCACCAATTTCAAGACCATCCAGTCCAGGATAAAGAGGCTCAAGGAGATCGAGCAGATGAGCCAGGACGGCACCTTCGATGTACTGCCGAAGAAGGAAGTAGCCCTTCTCCAGAAGGAGTGGGATAAGCTCGAGAGAAATCTCGGCGGTATCAAGGAGATGAGAAAGGTTCCTGACTGCATCTTCGTAGTAGATCCCAAAAAGGAGCATATCTGCGTACAGGAGGCTCATTCACTGGGCATCACCCTTGTGGGAATCTGTGATACCAACTGCGATCCTGATGAACTTGATTATGTAATACCCGGAAATGATGACGCCATCAGAGCGGTTAAGCTTATCGTTTCAAAGATGGCTGATGCTGTTATAGAGGCAAATCAGGGTGAAGAAGCGGCTGAAGTACCTGAAGAGGCAGAGTCAGCTGAGGCAGATGCAGAAGCAGCAGAATAAATACGGATTTAAGCAGACATAAGGTTTTGATATAAGGAGTAATTAAATGGCTATTACAGCAAAACAGGTTAAAGATTTAAGAGAGATGACCGGTGCAGGAATGATGGACTGCAAGAAGGCTCTCGCAGAGACAGACGGCGATATGGACAAGGCTGTGGAGTTCCTTCGTGAAAAGGGACTTGCAGGAGCACAGAAGAAGGCAGGACGTACAGCTATAGAAGGTCTTTCAGTAACCGCTGTATCCGATGATGCCAAGAAGGCCGCTGTTGTAGAAGTAAACTGCGAGACCGACTTTGCTGCCGGCTCAGATCCTTTCAAGGAGTTCGTAAATAATGTTGCGGCTCAGGCACTTGATTCAAGCGCAGCTGATGTGGATGCACTTCTTGCCGAGAAGTGGATCAAGGATCCTTCAGAAACAGTAGCTGATGAAGTTGCTATCCAGATCGGACAGAAGATCAGGGAGAACATAAAGATCCGTCGTTTCGCAAAGCTCGAGGAGCAGAACGGTTTCGTTGCCGCATATATCCACGGCGGCGGAAAGATCGGCGTTCTTATTGATGTAGAGACAGACGTTGTAAATGACGCTGTAAAGGAAATGGGTAAAAATGTAGCAATGCAGGTAGCAGCTATGAATCCCCAGTACATCAGCCAGAATGATATCTCTGATGACGAGAAGGCTCATATAAAGAGTCTTACTGTTGACAGCGCATTAAATGATCCCGCATCACTTCCCAAGCCTATTCTCAATAAGCTTATTGATAAGGCTGTAAGCGAAAAGCTTTGGAGCGATGAGGATATCGCAATTTATGAAGAGAAGAAGAGCAACATGAACTATCTCTTCAACTTCCTTTCAAAGGAAGCAGCTGCAAAGCTTTCAGAGCTTGCACTCGCTGCAAAGGCTGAGATCTCAGAGGAAAAGGTATTCGCAGGACTCGTTCAGGGACGTGTTTCCAAGCAGTACAAGGATATCTGCCTTACAGACCAGATATATGTAAAGGCTGATGACGGAAAGCAGTCCGTACAGAAATATATCGACGAGGTTGCAAAGGCTAACAGTGCAAAGATCACCATCAAAGGCATTGTTCGTTTCGAGACCGGCGAAGGAATGGAAAAGAAGGAAGAGGACTACGCAGCCGAGGTTGCAAAAGCCATGGCTGAAGCTTCCAAGTAATCAGACATTCATGATATAATAAAACAAGGCTCTCCGGAAAAACCAGCCGGAGAGCTTTTTTAACAGAAAGGAGCAGGGTGGACTTTCACGGATTCAATTTCCAGGCGGCAATATGCGAGGGAATAGTGGCAGCCCTTGTCCTGGGTCTCATCTCAAAAAAGAGACCGGGTCTCAGGCTTTGTTTTTTTGCCCTCTTTCTTGTATATGAGCTGGCCTCTGTCGTGGCCCGCTACAGCGGACAGGAGAACTCCACCTTCTTCTTTGCCCATCCCTACATAGCCTTTCTGATAACCGATATTTCCGACTATTCAACCTACATCCGAGGCCTCCGTCCCGGCAGACCCGGCATGTTCGAAAAACTGATCCTCTGGCCCCTCGTCATCATCCCCATCATCTCCGCCTTCATCATGACCACCGGCTGGCTCATCAAACTCTACATCCTCTGATGATTTTATAAGTCTATTACGCTGAGTTTCAAAAGTGTCATGGATTATATCCTTACTGTTGCTTCGCAACCCCTCATGCGTATAACTACCCCCTCCCTCCCCACCAGTTTATTATGCGGGTTTTTCTTATCACAG
>JAIKXV010000064.1 GCA_024683935.1 Lachnospiraceae bacterium
TCTCCCAAATAGTCCCTCATATCCTCCGGCACCGGAGCTGTGATCTTTATCTCTTCTCCACTAAACGGCTGTCTGAATTCTGCCTTCCAGGCATGGAGCAGAGCCCTGCAGGCTTTATCGTTCTTTTCCGACTTTTCTCCGTATAGCTTATCTCCCGTCAGCGGATGCCCTGTAGATGCCATGTGAACTCTGATCTGGTGGGTTCTGCCTGTTTCTATCTCTGCCATTATCAACGCCTTATCCTCATGCTGTGCGCAAAACCTGTATCTGGTCAATGCACTCCTGCCTGCAGGCGGTGATATGATCTGCTGCTTCATAAGGGTCCCCGGGACAGGCCCGATCGGAAGATCAACGATGTTCCATCCATCTTTTTCCATGCTCTGCTCCGGGTTTTCTACTACAGCAAGATAGGTCTTCTTAAACTGCCCGGACTCTTTCTGGCGGAACAGCCTTGAAGCCGCAGGTGCATTTTTTGCATATAATATGATACCGCTTGTATCTTTATCGAGCCTTCCTACAGTCCTTAAGATTCCTGCTATCCCCTTGCTCTCATAGTATCCGGCAAGATAATTTGCTAGAGAATCCCTGTAATGGCCATGGGAAGGATGGGACACAACACCGGCAGGCTTATCAAGAACAACCACATCCTCATCCTCATAAAGGATCCGGATATTGCCCTTCGAAGCAGCCACTTTGCTATCAGTGTCTTCTCCGTTTTCTGAAAACCTTACCCTTATGACATCCCCGGCTTCCACCCTGTCTTTAACGGTTACCGGAACAGTATTTCCATCCGGGGCTCCTTTCTTCAGTACAGTTATTCCATCAGGAGTAAATTTGGCATGGCTGATCTCATGCGGGGTCAGACCCATGCAATGCTTCAATACTTTACCAAGTATTCCATTCACGGTTTTTTCAAGATCGGAATCCTCAACCCTGTACTCTAATATCCTGTCCATTTACATCTGATGCCTTACGATCTTATACTCGTCCCCGTCCCTGTAATAAGGGCAGGAGCGTTTCCGTTCTCCCGATATCATCCTGTAATAGTCATCCTCATCCATGTCAACGCTGCAGTAGTATTCTTCCTGCTCTTCATCGTATGACATATAGGCACATGTATCACACTGATCCATAATCCTGACCTCACAGCATCTCCAACATTTCCTGCGGGTTATCTGCAGCCTTCACCTTATCCATTGCCTTTACGATAATGCCTTTCTCGTCTATAAGATATGTAGTCCTAACAACACCCATGGAGACCTTGCCATAGTTCTTTTTCTCTTTCCATACATCATAAGCCTTAATGACTTCCAGCTCTGTGTCTGATAGAAGGGTAAAAGGCAGACCGTACTTCTCTTCAAACTTTTTATGGGATGCAACAGAATCCTTGCTGACCCCAAGGACTATTGCTCCCTTTTCCCGGATCTGCGGATATCTGTCACCAAAACCGCAGGCCTGTTTGGTACATCCGGAGGTATTGTCTTTCGGATAGAAATACAGGATCACTTTCTGCCCCTTGTAATCCTTAAGGGAATGCATTTCACCATTCTGATCCGGAAGGGTGAATTCCGGTGCCTTTGTTCCGATTTCAAGCATTGTGTTGTCCTCCTTATCTGATCCCCAGCAGCCTGCACATCACATCTGCTGTGATAACCACAGAGCTATTGGGATCACTGCTAAGCCTTACTGCCAGCTGGCCATCGGCTCTCCTGCTTAAGGTCACGGTAACTCCATCCGACCTTTCTAATGTTATCCCGCCATGGGTTTCTCCTGCGGTATCGCCTTTATTGGTGTAGTCTTCTGTAAAGATCCGATCCCAGCTTCTCTTAAAGCCATCTATAATCTTCCTGTATTTCACATAGTTCTTCTCATGGATCAGGAACACGTATGACCTCTGACTGCCCTTATGGAATGTCAGAACCGCCGGTTTTGCTTCCGGGATCCTTTCAAACATGAGAGTCAGATAATCTCCCCATGCTCCGTAAGTCCGTCTTCCCTTATGACAGTAGTAGACTACATCATGTCCTTCAGAGAAGTACCTCTCAACCTCTTCCGGGAGGATGTATTTCTCAGCCCCCTTTTTGGACGCTTCTCCTGTTTCCATGAGACCGTTATCCGGATCCATGAAGATGAGCCCGGCATCTTTCAGGATATCCACGCTTCTTTCAAACCATTCTTCCCTTTTCCGGATACGTTCTTTTGGGGTGCCGGTAACATCAATCTGCTCATCATAGAAAACTGCTTCGGGAAGGATCCCGCTTTTATGCACATCAAGAACGGATTTATCCTTCTTCCCTGCTATTGCTTTTATGGCATCAAATATCTCACGCTGGTATCTGCGCATCCCATCATCCTGAAGATAGGTTGTAAATTTTCCATCATTTGATCCATCATTCTCCGTGAGATACCAGTTGACGCCAATCTTCACACCGGCATCAGCAAATGCCCGCAGAAGTGAATATTTACCGTAATCTCCTACATCCCCAACATA
>JAIKXV010000072.1 GCA_024683935.1 Lachnospiraceae bacterium
TGCCATATTATCGGGGTGAAGTGTACGTCCCGTGCCGCCGCCGGATGCAACTGAGAAATACTTCTTTCCTGCATCTACGCGCTCTTTCTTGTAGGTTCCTGCAACGGGATGCTGGAATCTGGTGGGGTTGGTGGAGTTACCGGTGATGGATACGTCCACGTTCTCATGCCACATGATGGCAACACCTTCCTGAACATCATTTGCGCCGTAGCAGTTTACGAGAGCTCTGGGGCTCTTGGGATCCTTGGAGTAGCACTTCCTGAATACTTCCTTCAGCTCGCCTGTGAAGTAATCATACTCTGTCTCTACATGGGTGAAACCGTTGATCCTGGAGATGATCTGGGCTGCATCCTTTCCGAGACCGTTGAGGATAACCCTTAAGGGCTTCTGACGAACCTTGTTTGCCTTCTCTGCGATACCGATAGCACCCTCTGCAGCTGCGAAAGACTCGTGTCCTGCAAGGAATGCGAAACACTCTGTATCCTCTTCCAGAAGCATCTTTCCGAGATTGCCGTGGCCTAAACCAACCTTACGGCGGTCAGCTACAGAACCGGGGATGCAGAAGGACTGAAGACCTTCACCGATGGCAGCTGCTGCCTCGGATGCCTTGCGGCAGTTCTTCTTGATTGCGATAGCTGCTCCTACAGTGTATGCCCACTTTGCGTTCTCAAAGCAGATGGGCTGGATGCCTTCTATCAGATGATATACGTCAAGGCCCGCATCCTTTGTGATCTTCTCAGCCTCGTCGATTGAACCGATGCCGTACTGTGAGAGTGCAGCAAGGATCTGTTTTTCTCTTCTTTCATAAGACTCAAATTTAGCCATTTTTATATCCTCCTTATCACTCTTTACGAGGGTCAATAAGCTTGACCGCGTCAGCCACACGTCCGTACTGTCCGGATGCCTTTTCAATAGCCTTGGCAGGATCATCGCCGGCCTTGATGAAGTCCATCATCTTTCCGAAATTGATATATTTGTATCCGATGATCTCATCATCCTCGTCAAGTGCAAGTTCTGTAATGTATCCGTCTGTGAGCTCCAGATAACGGGGTCCCTTCTCAAGAGTTCCGTAGGTGGTTCCCACCATTGTCCTGGTTCCCTTACCGAGATCCTCGAGTCCGGCACCGATCTGAAGGCCGTCCTCAGAGAATGCAGACTGTGTACGTCCGTAAACTATCTGGAGGAAAAGCTCTCTCATAGCTGTATTTATAGCATCGCATACAAGGTCGGTATTCAGTGCTTCCAGTATGGTAAGTCCGGGAAGGATCTCGGATGCCATAGCTGCGGAGTGGGTCATGCCGGAGCAGCCCAGTGTCTCCACAAGTGCTTCCTGGATGATGCCATCCTTTACATTAAGTGACAGCTTGCAGCATCCCTGCTGGGGTGCGCACCAGCCAATACCATGGGTATATCCCGAAATATCCTTGACTTCTTTAGCTTTGACCCATTTTGCTTCTTCCGGTATGGGAGCTGCGCCATGCTTAGCACCCTGATGCACCGAACACATTGCCTTAACTTCTGTTGAATAGATCATGTGATTCTCCTTTCATTGATAGCGGGGAGAAATCTTCCCGCAGGCTGTTTCTGATTATCTCATATTTTCCTGACTATATCAATCGGAATGTTTGCATGAAAACCGCAGAAGAAAAACCCGTAAAAAAACCGGCCGCCCCGAAGGGCAGCCGGCCGCTGTTTCTGCAAAGAGCCGTTATTCTGCGTTATATACGAAACCTACTTCTGAATCTGCGAAAATACCAAAGCGGAAGGTCTTGGTCTTCTCACCCGGTGTCTTACGGAACGCATATTTGTAGCCAAAGGCGGCAAGAGGATAATAATCAAATGACACGCCCTTATCGTAAGTATAATTATCACCGTCAAAATCAAGGACATACACTTCCTCGCCGGCCAATTTACCTTTAGTGAGCTTGTAGTCTTTCCCGGCCTTTAATGTAATTTCGGCCTTTCCTGTATATACACCATCCTTATACAGATTTACGATATCGGTAATGACTGCCTTATCATTATTAAACTTCCTGATCTTAATACCGTTATCCAATACCCGCCCGTTGTCCTGGTCATAAACTTTCCCGAGCTCGTGGCTGTCTTTGTCAAGATTGGCCTTATATCCACCTTTGCCGTACCAATCAACCAGCGTATCCTGTATCCCGCCTTCCTTTGTAATATCATTGGTGGATGCAGTCACCACTTTAACCGATTTTACCTCACATCCGGAAAGGGTGTCAGCTCCTGTACCCTCTGTTTTGCCAAACTCCTCTATATAATGCATCGAGGAATTATCCCCATAATATTCATTTATATATACGCCATCTGTCGGATCATCCACCTCTATTCCTCTCTGAAACAGGCCAAATACAAATGATTCCTTAGCAAGGGCTTCTTTTATCTTTTTATTGTACTTTTTGGAATCTTTACCCTTTACCTTTACGCTGATCTTGAAAGTGGGCAGAGTGCCCATGGATTTACACTCAAATATATTCGCCTTTACAGACTGCTCTTTATTATTCTGTTTATCGTAATACTTTACATCTATCCCGGTTATCTCGCCGCCATTCTCTATTGACGCCTTTTTGATCGTCTTGGGGTCGATCTTCACCGCCGTGACCTCAGCTCCGGGGATTTCCGTCAGCGTAGACCCTTCATATTTGACCAGAGCGGTCTTTACATAAAGAGCTTCCTTCTGGGTCTTTGTAGCACTATACTTACCATCCTTATCCCATACAACCTTTCGTCCGTCCCATTCAATTGAGGGGATCGATCCGATACGGCCTGCCATTGCATAATACGCAAATATTGCTCTATATTCATCCGGGTCAGGTTCGATTCCTGATCCATATTTTTTCAAACAGTTGTATTTCTTTTTGTTCAGATCCTCAATACCTCCGGAAAATGCGGGAAGCGGAGCAGTCTCGCTGCCATAATATTTATCATATCCCTTAACATACATATTATGAATAAGCGATCCATGCAGTCCATATTCCACAAATAAATAGATGCCATCATCTACCTTTATACTTGCATAACGTTCGTCATATGTTGAAGGCAGGATATTCGAAGCCGGACCCGGTGTATTCTCACTGACAAAAAACTTCTCCTTATTGGTAAGCCACTGATCCTCCCTGTCAGTTCCATCTATTACAGTCTTAATTAAATTTGAGGCATAGTAATTATTCCATGAAACAGGATCTGTGGTAGGGGCTATCGCAGCCACTTGTTTTACAAGACCTTTATCTTTGCTGTCATAGACTAAACTGACCTTTGTTTTCGTATTGCCGTTTTGATCAAGTATGATCCCCCCGGTATCATAAGGCTGACCGGCAAGGCTCGCATCGCCACTCCCGGCATCCGCTGTACTTTCTTCATCTGCACCCGCTTCATCAGCCGTTTCCACATACCCGCTGTCTGATATTTCCCCTGCAGCGATCTCTGCTGCATCATCCGTCACTAT